>USHL01000065.1 GCA_900554525.1 uncultured Oscillospiraceae bacterium
GCTCCGGCCTTATAGTACAATTATAGTGGTTTAAAGTGGAGCTAAAAACCACTAAAGTGTATTAAAGTGGAGAAATCGGGGGTGAAAATCATGCTTTTTGGAGGCTATCAGCATAATATAGACAAAAAAGGCAGGGTTTTCATTCCGTCAAAGCTCCGCGATGAGTTGGGGACAGGCTTTATGATATGCCGCGGCATTTCGGGCAAACGCTGTCTTTGCGTATATTCGGCAGAACAGTGGGACAGGCTTGTCGAAAAAATCGGTACACTGCCGAGCACTAAGTCAAGTGCGGTAAAGCGGTTCCTTTATGATGGGGCGTTTACGGTTGATTTTGATTCTCAAGGCAGAATATTGATTCCTCCGGTGCTGCGTGAATATGCCAAGCTCGACGGTGAGGCACATATAATCGGTATGGATACCAACCTTGAAATCTGGAATACCGAGCTTTGGAACGAGGAAAATGCGCAGTATACACCTGAATCGATTGCTTCAATTATGGAGGAGCTTAATTTCTGATTATGGAATTTGTGCATAAACCGGTACTGCTTAACGAAACTGTCAAGGCACTCAATATAAATCCTTGCGGCGTTTATATAGACGGTACGGCCGGCGGTGCGGGACACTCGTCGGAAATAGCGAAAAGGCTGAGCGATGGTCTTCTGCTGGCACTTGATCGGGATCCGGACGCGGTAAAGGTTGCGTCTGAGCGCCTGAAAGGTTATCCTGCAACGGTTGTAAACAGCAGATTCAGCAAAATGGATGCTGTTTTGCATGACAAAGGCTACAGCGGAGCAGATGGAATTTTGCTGGATTTAGGGGTTTCTTCTTATCAGCTTGATAATGCTGAACGCGGTTTTTCCTATCATAAAGACGCGCCGCTTGATATGCGTATGTCCAAGGACGGAATAACGGCAGCGGATATTGTGAACACTTATGATACAGAAAATCTTTGCAGAATTTTCAGAGATTACGGCGAGGAAAAATTTGCATATAAAATAGCTTTAAAGATAGTTTCGGAGCGTAATAAGCAGCCGATACGTACAACCGTTCAGCTTGCGGAGCTTATAGCTTCGGCGGTGCCGGCTTCGGCAAGGCGTGAGGGGCATCCGGCACGCCGTTGCTTTCAGGCATTGCGAATTGCCGTAAACGGTGAATTTGAAGAACTTGAAACGGCTTTAGATAAGGCATTTGAATTGCTCAATTCTAACGGAGTGCTGGCGGTTATAACTTTTCATTCACTTGAGGACCGTATAGTAAAACGTTGCTTTAAAGAATACTGCACCGGCTGTATATGTCCGCCGGACATTCCTGTCTGCGTTTGCGGAAGAAAACCGCGCGGATATTTATATTCTAAAAAGCCTATAGAACCCTCGGCGGATGAAATAGCAGAAAATCCGCGCAGCCGGAGTGCAAAGCTTCGGGCAATCATAAAATACTGATAAGATTTAAAAGGAGGCAGCTATGAATAATACGAAATATTATAATGACAGCTTGGCGTATGATTTTGAAATGTTTATGCCAAAAACCGCCGAACAGGATAAGAAACGCAATAATATAGTAGTACTGCCCCAAAAGGCCGCCGCTTCAAGGAAGCGTACGCGCGCGGCGTCAAAAAGTATGTCGGTTTCTGTAACAATGATTATGGCGGCGGTGTTTATACTTGCCGGACTTTGCGGCAATATAGTGCTGCGACTTAAGATAAACGAGGTAAACTCGGAAATAAGCGATATGAAATCTGTAATAGGTGAGCTGGACGGCGAAAAGACCAGTCTTGAGGTCGAAATGCAGAAAAAGATATCATATGCAAATCTTGAGCTCGAGGCTACGCAGCTCGGAATGCGCAAGCTGGAAAAGGAAAATGTGACTTATATAAGGGTAAACGATAAGGACGCCGCTAAGACTGCGGACGGAGATATCGTGACTGCGGAGTAATATTTCCGCATAATTTTAATATAATTGTCAATGTAACGAAGAAATACGAGAGTTGATTTATTGACTCTCGTATTCGGATATAGAAAGGAGTCGTTCAAATGTCTGTAAAACCCGGCAAGACCATGATCACAAGGACGGTTGTTGTTATGACGGCCTTGATACTTGCGCTTTCATTGGTCTCGGGAGCGAGCCTTGTGAACATTATGATCATAAAGGGCGAGGAATATCAGAACGACGCTTCAGAGCAGCAGCTTTACGACAGCCTCGTAACTGCGCCTCGCGGTGATATTTATGACCGCAATATGCAGGTTTTGGCAACGAGCTCCACTGCATGGACGGTTTACATAACGCCGAACGGAATTAAAAAGCTTGATCAGGACGAGGCAGAGCAGGTCCGACAGGTTATTGCAAAAAATCTCTCAGAGATACTCGATATGGATTATGACACTGTATATGAATACACCGGAAAAGATTCGTATTATGTGATTGTCAAGAAAAAGGTGGAAAAGAGCGTCGCCGATGAAGTGCGGCAGTTCATAGCCGATAACGAGGAGCTTGAAATAGTTAAGTATGTCGGTCTCGACGAAACCACAAAAAGATATTATCCTAACGAAAATTTAGCATCTGTGGTGCTTGGATTTGTAGGCTCGGACGATCAGGGACTTGCAGGCATAGAAAGCTATTATGACAACGATCTCACCGGCATAGCCGGCAGGGTGGTGGCCGCGAAAAATGCGGCAGGCACCGATATGCCTTTTACTTATGAAAAGGTTGAGGAGGCGACAAAGGGCAAATCACTTGTGCTGACCCTTGATTCATATGTACAGTATACTGCTGAAAAATATCTTGAGGCGGCCATAGCCGATAATAAGATAGCCGAACGCGGCGCAGCCGTAGTTATGAATGTCAAGACCGGCGCGATACTTGCGATGGCGGTAAAAGGGGACTTTGACCCTAATGAGCCGTTCAAGCTTTCCGAAGAGGATCAGAAGAAGGTCGACGCGGCGGCTAATGACGAGGAAAAGGAAAAGCTGGAAAATGAGCTTTTGAACCGTCAGTGGAGAAACAAAGCAGTTTCAGACACATATGAGCCCGGCTCGGTTTTTAAGGTGATAACAGCTTCAATAGCGCTGGAGGAAAATCTTGTAAATAAGAATTCGACATTTTTTTGCAACGGTCACGCTACGGTGGCGGGACAGGGATACAGATGCCATAAGACCTCGGGCCACGGTTCACAGAACCTTCAGATGGCCATATCCAATTCCTGCAATCCGGCATTTATAACGATAGGCCAGCTTATCGGCGTCGATACTTTTTCAAAATATTTCAAAGCTTTTGGGCTCACCGAAAAAACAGGCATAGACCTGCCCGGAGAAGCGACCTCCACTTATCATAAGCAAGAGAATATGGGCCCTGTTGAACTGGCGTCTTCGTCCTTCGGTCAGACCTTTAACGTAACTCCGATGCAGCTGATAACGGCAGTGGCGGCTGCGGTGAACGGCGGCTATCTGGTACAGCCTCATCTTGTGGAAAAAAAGCTTGATGAGAACGGAAAGGTTACAGAAAGTACTTCGACTTCTTATAAGCGTCAGGTTATATCAGAAACCACTTCGGCTACCATGCGCGAGCTGCTGGAATTCGTTGCAAACAACGGCGCCAAAAATGCGCTTGTTCCGGGATACAGAATAGGCGCAAAGACCGGTACCTCTCAGAAAGTATCAAAAATACTGTCTACCGGAGACAATTATTTGTATATTGGCTCCTGTGTTACGGTAGCTCCGATAGATGATCCGGAAATTGCCGTTTTTGTAATGCTTGACGAGCCTAAGGGTGACAAGTATTACGGAGGTGTTATTTCAGCACCGGTTAACTCAAAAATTATGGAGGATGTACTTCCGTATCTCGGATATGAGCCGAGCTATTCCGAAGAGGAGTTAAAACAGCTTTCTTTGACTGTTCCGGATACCGTGGGAAGTACCGTTGCCGATGCCAAGGGAAAGGTTACCGCGGCAAAACTCGAATACAAGGTGGTAGGATCCGGTGAAAAGGTTATCAGACAGCTGCCGGAAGCAGGGGATAAGGTAATTACCGGAGGAACAGTTATTCTGTATACAGAGGAGACTGCTGGTGAAAAGGTGACTGTGCCGAATCTTACGGGCTTAAGCGCCACCGAAGTGAATACTAAAGCGGCGAGCGCCGGCATTAATATCGAATTTTCCGGCAACACTACTACCGGAGGGCTTAAATCGTATAAACAAAGCATAGCTGAGGGCACTCAGGTAGATGCCGGTACGATAGTGACGGTATACTTTAGGGATGAAAGCACGGTAGACGGATGAAAAAGCAGGGGAATAACGGTGAAGTTTTGACGGCGCGGAGCGCCGGATTGGAGATTTTGAAATGAAGCTTAAAAAGTTGATAAAATGTAAGGAAAGCTTATCCGAAACCGAAATTACCGGAATAACCTGTGATTCACGCGAAGTAAAACCCGGATATGTATTTGTCTGTATTTCCGGCGCGAAATCCGACGGGCATGATTTTGCGGGCTCCGCTCTTGAAAAAGGGGCGTCAGCCGTGATAACCGAACGGGATTTAGGTCTTGAAAAGCAAATAATAGTTGAGGATACCCATGCAGCGTATGCGGATATCTGCGCTGAATGGTTCGGGAATCCTGCCGATGGTCTGATACTGCTCGGAGTTACCGGCACTAACGGAAAGACATCGGTCACATATATGCTCAAAAAGATAATCGAAGAGGCCGGATTTAAAGTCGGACTTATAGGGACTATCCAGAATATGATAGGAGACGAGATAATAGCGGCGCATAATACCACTCCGAATGCATATGAGCTTAATTCGCTTTTTGCGCTTATGAAGGCCAAGGGATGCAAATATGTCATAATGGAGGTATCGTCGCATGCACTCGAACAGAAGCGTGTCTATAAGTTGAATTTCGAAGCTGCTATGTTTACCAATCTGACGCAGGATCATCTCGATTATCATATCACTATGGAAAATTATTTAGCGGCTAAGGCAAAGCTGTTTAAAATGTGCAATACAGCTATAATAAACAGTGATGATGAATACTCGGAAAGACTTATGAGTGAGATACCCTGCCGTATCGTAACCTATTCTACCGGTAATAATTCCACTTACAGTGCCAAGGGCATAAACTACCGGCCTTCAAGCGTGGAATATGAATTTCTGAGCGATACGGAAATAGGACATATTAAGGTAAATACAGGCGGTAGCTTTACGGTTTATAATTCGCTTTGCGCGGTGGCCTGCGCGGTTGAAATCGGAATACCGCTTTCTACGGCTTCGGCGGCGCTTTCCAAAATGCAGGGTGTTAAAGGCAGAGCCGAAAATGTTCCCTGTGATCTCGGTTTCAATGTTATTATAGATTATGCACATACGCCGGACGGTCTTAAAAATATACTTACAACATTCCGCGAGTGCGAAAAAAACCGTTTGGTAGTGCTGTTCGGCTGCGGCGGTGACCGGGATAAGACCAAAAGACCGATAATGGGAAATATTGCGGTTCACTGCGCCGATTATGTTATAGTGACCAGCGATAATCCCCGCAGTGAAGATCCGGCGGGAATCATAGATGATATTCTTGAGGGAATGAGCGGCAGCGCTACACCTTACAAGGTTATCGAAAACCGTGTCGAAGCTATAAAATACGCCGTTTCTTCTGCACAGAAGGGCGATATTGTAGTTCTGGCCGGCAAAGGACACGAAACATATCAGATACTTAAAGACGGCACGATCCATCTCGACGAACGTGAGATTGTTGCCGAGGCGCTTGAGGAAAGGCGTTTAAAAGAAAAAGACTGATATACTTCCGTTTTCGGCGTAAATATGGTATTATAATTGTGCGGCTGTTAAAAATATCCCGGCTGCGGAACGGAGACAGTTATGAAAGATTTGACACCCATAATAGCGGCGGCGGTTGCTTTTGCAGCGACGGCTTTGCTCGGATATGTCGTGATTCCTTTTTTGCGGAAGCTCAAGTTCGGGCAGACAATACTGGATATAGGACCTAAATGGCATAAAGACAAGCAGGGCACACCGACAATGGGCGGCGTTATGATAATCGCCGGAACTCTTTTGGCGGTAGCGGCGGCCTATGCTTATTCTGCCTTTTCCGGCGGTATTTTTGCCGAGGAAATGAAAACTCCTTACAGGGTATCGGTGTTTTTGGCAGGTATTTTAATGGCGCTGTGTATGAGCGCGGTCGGCTTTATGGATGACTATATAAAGGTTGTTAAAAAGCGCAATTTAGGCCTTACCGCCAGGCAGAAAACCTTTTTGCAGCTGCTGATATCGGCGGCTTATCTTGCTACGCTCTGCTTTTCGGGGATGAAAACAACTACTATACCGTTTATAGGCGATATTGATATAACAAAAGGAGTCGGACTGATTTTTTGGCCGATTGCACTTATGTTTATTTACGGCTTTACAAACGCCGTGAATCTGACCGACGGTATCGACGGTCTTGCTTCAACAGTGACACTGGTGGTGGCCTGTACCTTTATGCTGGCCTCCGGATTCCTGTATAATACCGGAATGAACGCTTTAGCGGCGGCGCTTGCAGGTGCTTGCGTAGGCTTTATTATATGGAACGCCAAGCCTGCCAAGGTTTTTATGGGCGATACCGGCTCTATGTTTTTGGGCGGAATGGTTGTGGCGCTTTCTTTCGGCATCGGAAGACCGGTACTGCTGATTTTTGCGGGCATTACGTATTTTTTGGAAGCGCTTTCTGATATAATACAGGTGGCGTACTATAAAAAGACAAAAAAGCGTCTTTTTAAAATGGCGCCTTTACATCATCATTTTGAGATGTGCGGATGGTCCGAACAGAAAATAGTTTTGGTTTTTTCGGGAATAACAGTTATTGGGTGCGCGGTTGCGCTGCTGCCCTTGATATTTAATTGGTAAAGCTTTGGGAGGAAAAGGTATGGCTAAGACGGCAAAACGTAAGAGCAGAAAAATTTCCGGCGGCGGAAAGCTCGATATAACGTTCCTGTCGTTTGTGCTGATACTGCTTACCATAGGTTTGGTTATGCTGTTTTCCTCAAGCTATGCATACTCGTATGCCTATTACGGAAACAGCTATAAATTTATCACACGTCAAGCGGCGTTTGCAGCGCTTGGCGTTGTTGTTATGTTGGTCGTATCCAAAATCGATTATCATTTCTGGCGCAAGTTTGCCTGGCTTGCCTATGCGGTTGCGATCGGTCTTTTGGTAGTCCTGCTTGTCCTGCCTCCTATGGTTGACGGTATGGACGTTAAAAGGTGGATAGTTATAGGACCGATAAATTTTCAGCCCTCCGAGCTTGCCAAGTTTGCAATAATCCTGCTTTTTTCTTCACTTATTGCGGCGAATTACAAGCAGATGAAAAGCTTTAAATTTGTGCTTTTTATGGTGATACTGCTGGGCGCGACCT
>USHL01000066.1 GCA_900554525.1 uncultured Oscillospiraceae bacterium
GTCTATTTCTCCGGCAATTTATGAGTCGGCCTCAATAGACGGTGCGACTGCCTGGGAATCATTCTGGCTTATAACTTTCCCTATGATAAGTCCGCTGATAATAGTGAATGTGGTGTATACGGTCATAGATTCGTTTACCTCATCCAACAATATCATAATGAAGCAGATTCAGGAACAGACGTATCAGTCAAACGGAATGGGTCTGGCATCTGCTATGGCGTGGTTCTATTTCCTCGTGGTTGCAGTCTGCCTGATAATAATTACCCTTATTATCCGCGGATATGTTTACTATCAGCAGAGAGATTGAGGTGGCAGAAATGAAAAGTATTGTAAAAAAGCGCGGAGAGAAGAGGTCCTCGCATTTGGCGGAAGCTTTTTCTAAAAACCGTATAAGGAGAACGCTCGGTCAGATTTTTATATATGTTCTTTTGATTGAAATTGCGTTTGTAATTCTGTTTCCGCTTTTATCAAAGTTTTCAGCATCGCTTATGAGCAGCAGCGATATGTACGACCGCACGGTAATATTTATTCCGCGCAATCCCACGCTTGAAAATTATAAAGTAGTCTGGGAGGAGGCTTTCTTCCTTATAGCGGCAAGAAATACTTTTTTGATTTCGATTTTAGCGGCGGTATTGCAGACCCTTATCTGTGCTATGACAGGCTTTGGCTTGGCTAAGATTAAATCAAAATTGGGAAATATAGTGCTCTTATTTGTGGTGCTGACAATTTTAATTCCACCGCAGATAATACTGGTGCCTATGTTCTTAAAGTTCCGTTTCTTTGACATTGCCGGAATTATTGAAGCGATAACAGGCGGGACGGTAACGCTTATGAATTCCGTATGGCCTATAGTTATTCTGTCGCTTACCGGACTCGCTTTTAAAAACGGTCTTTACATATTCATAATGCGCCAGTTTTACAAGGGGATCCCCGAGGAAATCGAGGAAGCGGCAAGCATTGACGGCTACGGAATATTCCCTACCTATTTCAAGGTTGTGCTGCCGATGTCTGTACCGATGATGATAACGATATTTATGTTCTCTTTTTCGTGGCAATGGACCGACACCTTCTATTCGGGAATGTTCTTTTCGGAATTAAAGGTGCTTTCCAATACGATATTTACTATGACCTCCGCTTTCCATTCGGGAAGCTTTGCAGGCAATTACAGCACTTCGTCGCTTTTGCAGACCGGGGTGCTTATGGCTATAATTCCGCTGGTTATAATTTATATCTTTGCACAGCGCAAGATTATCGGCGGTATAGAGCGCAGCGGTCTTGTCGGGTGAACCGTCAGCTTGATTTACAATTGTAAAAGGAGAATTACTGTGTATAGCAAATCGCAAATATTTCGTATTCTTGACAAGCAGTCAAACTTCAATGAAACTCTTGAACCTTATCTGTTTAAGACAGTTGATACCCTTAAAGTAAAGGGCTATGAAACCTTTGACAGGCTGGACAGTCCGCCTGCCGACAGGCTTTATCATGATATGAGTGAAGGCTATGTCTGGGGAAAGGAAAAGATTTACTGCTGGTTTAAGGCTGAATATAAGGTTCCGCAGGAGCTTGCTCATCAAAAGCTCTATCTTTACCCGGAATATGACGGATATGAGGGCCTGCTTTTCGTGAACGGAGTGCCGCATACCAATTATGCGTCTAAATTGTGCGCAGGTACTCATGGCAATCATTATTGCAAAGCCTTCACGCTGGACGCGGAGGCAGGCGAGGTGTTTAAACTTGACCTTGAAGCTTATGCCGGTCATGATTTTGAGGGAAACCATCCCTTTGCTCCGGCGGCCAGGCGGAATTATAATTTAAAGCTCGGAAAGTTCCGTGTGTGCGTGAAAGATGAGCTTATATATAAATTCTATTATGATTATAAGGTACTGCAGGATTTACATGATGCACTGCCTGAAAATAACTTCAAAAAGGCGGAAATACTTAAGGTATTTTTAAAGCTGCACGAAGTGCTCTACTGTGATATAAAAAATTGCAGTGAAGCCGATTGGCGTGAAGGGATACGCCGCGGTCTTGAGATCATGGCTCCGGTGCTTGCAAAGAATAACTCAGAGTCGGTTCCGCGCGCCGGCATTTTGGGCCATTCCCATATGGATACCGCTTGGACATGGGAAATCGATGAAACCATTAAAAAATGTGCAAGAACTTATGCAAATCAGCTTAATTTAATGGATCAGTACCCCGACTATCTCTTTATCCAAAGCTCTGCTTTGCACCTTAAATTCATGGAAGAACATTATCCTGAGCTTTTTGAAAAAATCAAGCAAAGAATTTTAGAGGGAAGATATGAGCCTAACGGCGGCGTCTGGGTTGAATGCGACTGTAACATCACCGGCGGAGAGTTTATGGTGCGGCAATTCCTCTGGGGGCAGAATTATACAAGAAAGCATTTCGGATATACCTCAAATTCTTTCTATTTGCCTGATACTTTCGGTTACAGCGCGGCACTTCCGCAGATTATGAAGGGCTGCCATGTCGATTACTTCCTTACTACCAAGCTCGGATGGAACGAAAATACAAAATTTCCGTATGAAACCTATTACTGGCAGGGAATAGACGGTTCAAAGGTGCTTGTTCATCATAACGTGACTCATCTGCCTCCGTCTCCGTCAAGAGTTATCGGCGCTCTGGATGCCCTGCAGCAAAAATCGGTAAGTGATGAAAGGCTGGTCACCTTCGGCTATGGCGACGGCGGCGGCGGTCCCGAAGACGCTATGCTTGAAATTGCTGAGCGGATCAAGGATTTAGAGGGCTGTCCCAGGGTTTATTATACCACCGTAGGGGACTTTATGAAGAATTTAGAGGCTAACCTTTTTGAGCCTTCTACCTATCGCGGGGAGCTGTATCTGGAAAACCATCGCGGAACGCTTACCAATCAGCACACGATTAAAAGAAACAACCGAAAAGCTGAAATTGCAATTCATAATGCTGAACTGTTAAGCGTTATGGACGCGGTGGAAAAAGGCATAATTGCTTCATCCGAGCAGATAAATCCTCTGGTTGAAACCTTGCTTGTCAATCAGTTTCACGATATTCTTCCCGGCACCTGCATACCTGAGGCGCACGACCGTAGCATAAGAGAGACTACTCAGCTTATCTCTGACGCCAAAGCGGTTTGTGAAAACCTAATGCGGTGCGGCAATTCCGATAATGCCGTGACGTTATTCAATTCGCTTTCATTTGAAAGAGATGATGTTGTTGAAATCCCTGGTGAACGTTATCTTGACGCGGCAGGTACGGCACAGCAGCTCGTGACTAAAAGAAACGGTGATACCGTTCTGCGTGTTTCAGGAATAAAACTCAAAGCTTTTGAGGGTAAGGCTTTCGAATTTGCCGATAAGGTTGAAAGCGGGATGTCTCCTTTTAATTTCAGTGGAAATATCCTTGAAACTCCGTTTGCAACGGTTACATTTGATAAAAAAGGTTTTATGTCCTCGTTTATCGACAAGCGCACCGGAAGAGAGCTTAGGGGAGAATCCTATAGCCTTAATACATTTATATTCGGTGAAGAGGTTTCGGCGGCGTGGGACTGCTGGAATATAGATATAGATTACGAGAAAAAGATGTCAGACTGCGCTGAACTGCTTTCATTTAAACCTGTGAGCGACGGAGCGGTGGAATTTCGGATTCGCGCGGAATACAGGATTTCGGATAAAACCACTCTTTCGCAGGATATTGTTTTCTATGCTGCTTTTCCGCGAGTTGATTTTGAAACCACGGTTGACTGGAACGATAAGCACAGACTGCTGAAAACAGTATTTGATACTTCGGTCCGTGCGGAATATTCGGTGCATGAAATTCAGTTTGGAAACGTCAAGCGTCCGACCAATCGCAATACCGAGGTACAGCAGGCGCGTTTTGAGGTTTCAAATCATAAATATACAGATATTTCCGAGCCGTCTTACGGTATAGCGATACTTAACGACTGTAAATACGGGCTTTCGGTGTTGGACTCCAATATATCGCTTACCTTGCATAAAGGCGGATGTAAGCCGGACCCGCGCGGGGATAAAGGCATACATGAGTTTACCTACTCTTTTTATCCCCATACCGGTACATTTTGTGCGGGAAATACCGTACGCGAGGCTTATTTTCTCAATAATCCTGTGCTCAGCTTTGCCGGCAGGCGTGAAATGACAGGGCTTGTAGAAATCGGTAAAGCAAATGTTATTGCCGAAACCGTAAAGCCCTGCGAGGAAAATCAGAAAGCATATATAGCAAGAATATACGAGGCAGAGGGCAGTTTTGCTAAGACGGGAATATCTTTCAAAGGCGCGGTCAGAGTCTGTGAGACCGATATGCTGGAGCAAAATGAACAAGAAATTGCCGATTTCGCCGGTACGGAGTTTTGCTTCAAACCTTTTGAAATCAGGACATTTAAGGTATATTATTGATATAAAGTTAAATATAACCGTTAATATGGGCATTGTTTGTCAATTCGCAAAAAATGTCCATATTAATTAAATTTATTTCTTGCACAAACTTTTTTAGTTTTTTATAATAATTATATACAAATAGGAGGAAACTTAAAATGAGCAATATCAAATGGTTTTCTACAACTGAAAATGATTTTTGGAAAGAAATTGAATACAAACCTGTTGATAATACAGATAAAACTACCCTTTGCACGACCGGTGAAACAGACCAGACGATAGACGGTTTCGGCGGCTGCTTTAACGAGCTTGGTCAGATAGCATTGGAAAAACTTCCTGACAGTGACAGGGAAAAGATATTGGATTTACTTTTTAAGCCGGATGAGGACGGCCTGCGCTTCAATTATTGCCGTACGCCTATGGGTGCGAGCGATTTTGCTGAAATCTGGTACAGCTATAATGAAACCGAGAATGACTATGAAATGCGCGATTTTAGCATTGAACGCGATAAAAAATATCTTCTGCCGTATATAAAATCTGCTCTTAAACGTGTCCCGGACATGAAAATATTTGCCTCTCCTTGGAGTCCGCCGACCTGGATGAAATTTCCCAAGGCTTATAATTTCGGTACGCTGAATCACGATGAAAAGACATACAGAGCTTATGCTCTTTATTTTGCAAAATATGTTGAGGCTTATCGAAAAGAGGGCATAAAGATAGATCAGGTACATATTCAGAATGAGCCGTTTTCCGATCAGAAATTTCCGTCATGTAAATGGAAGGGCGAGGAATTTATAGATTTTATAGGCAATTATATAGGACCGCTTTTTGAAGAAAAAGGAATAGATACGGATATTTTTCTCGGCACCATCAACAGCGGAATCATTGAAAGCTTCAACGATTATGTGAACGCACTTATGCACGATGAGAAAGCTTCAAAATATACAAAAGGAATGAGCTTTCAGTGGGCAGGCAAGAATTTACTCCCGCTTGCAAAAGCGAGCTTTCCGGATCTTTATACTATACAGTCTGAAAACGAGTGCGGAGACGGCTGGAATTCATGGGGATATGCATTATATGTTTACAGCCTGCTCAGGCATTATCTCAACTACGGCGTAAGGGCATATGTATATTGGAATATGGTGCTCAGTGAGGGCGGAATGAGCACCTGGGGCTGGCGCCAGAATACTATGATTACCGTTGAAGACAACGGAACCTATAAGCTTAATCCCGAGTTTTATATTATGAAGCACTTTTCACGCTATGTAGCACCGGGAGCCGTTCGGCTTAAGCTTACCGGACGCTGGACTTCAAATTCGATAGCTTTCCGCAACGCCGACGGAAGCATTGTACTTATTGCGCAGAATCCATTTAAAAAGGCACAGACAGTTGCATTTACTCATGAGGAGAAAACCTATTCTTTTGAACTCCCTGCAGATTCCGTAAACACTATAATTCTATAAGGAGGATTTTGTATGAAAAAATGGCTCAGCTTGTTTCTCTGCGTTTTAATGGCACTTTCAGTTGCTGCCTGCGGCGGCAGTGATAAAGGCGGCGACACTTCCGGTAATGATGCTGCCGATGAAGTTGTTGTCGATTTGGACGGTTATACATTTACGATTTTAGACGGTGACAAGGCGCATTTTGCCCCGGAATCCGGTACGGCGCTGAACGACCGCACGCTTGAAATTGTAGAAGAAGTTGAAAAAACCTTTAACTGTAATATTGAAGTGCAGGTAGTTGACCCTTCGGCAATGTTTAACAAGATTCAGCCGAGCATTATGGCGGGAGATAAAACTGCCGATTTGGTGGTAAGCACCACCTGGACCTTCGGTCAGCTTATAAGTGCAGACCTGATGGCGGATCTCAACACCTTTGAGGAGCTCAACCTTTCCAATCCATGGTGGAATCAGAGTGTTCTTCCTAAGTGTACCTTAAACGGCAAGCAGTTGGCTGCAAGCGGCTCTTTCCTTACACATATCGAAAAAATCTGGGTTATGTTTTTTAATAAGAAAATATGGCAGGAACTTAACTATGAGGATCCGTATCAGCTTGTCCGCGACGGAAAATGGACCTGGGATAAATGGGATGAGTTTGCCAAAGGCGCCATGCGCGATTATGACGGTAACGGCGTAGTGGACTCCGAGCAGGACCGCTGGGGGCTTGTTGCACCGGTAGGCGATTTTTCCAAAGCTATGTTCCTTTCAATGGGCGGCGAATATTACAAGGCGGACGGAAACGGCGGTATAACCCTCGCCTGCAACAACGAAGCTTCATACAATATGTTTAATAAGATGATTAAGATTATCCGCGATGATAAGGTGATGTACAAGGATTCGCCGGATGCCGCAACAAGCTTTACATCGGATAAGAGTCTTTTCTTCTCATATCTTTTGATGCCCGACCAGCATTCGCTTCATCCGCTCAGAGATATGGAAAGCGATTTCGGTGTGCTTCCTATGCCTAAATATGACGAAGCACAGGAAAATTATATAGGCGCGGTGGATCATAACGCTCCTCTATTCGGTGTTCCGAAGTCCAATCCGAACAAGCGTGAGGTCGGAATTATATTGGAGGCTTTGGGCAGACGTTTTCAGGGGATTGAAAAATACAAGACCGACGACTGGGCAGGCGTTTACTGGCGTGACGATGAAACTATTGAAATGATAGATAATTATGTTATTCCGAGCGCGGGATATGATTATATTATCCGCAATGCCAACAGCACTCTGGGTCTTCCGGTATCGGCAATCGAGGGCGCCGTATTCGGCAACAGCGAATCCGGTGACCTTGCAAGTACGATGAAGGCTATTGAATCTCCGATAAATGAAGCGTTGAAAGATTTATTCGGAGAATAATGAAAGGAAGTACCGCAAATGAAAATTAAAAAGTTTATACCGTTGCTTGCAAGTGTTATGCTTCTTACTTCGGTTTTCGGGCCGCTGACTGCTTCGGCGGCCGAAGAAACAAAACCTCGTCCGC
>USHL01000067.1 GCA_900554525.1 uncultured Oscillospiraceae bacterium
GCTGTGAACATGGTCAGAAACGTATTAATATGTCTGATGAAACTGCATTAAATGTGGCAAAGTTTATTGTTAATAATCATGGCGGAAAAAACGTGGCCATTAAATGGTTCGGGGGTGAACCGCTTTATAATATATCGCCTATAAATATAATAAGCAATTATCTAAAAAAATCAAACATAAAATATAAGGCAAATATGATATCGAACGCATATTTATTTGATTCTGATTATATAAATTTAGCCAAGAATACTTGGAACTTATCTAGTGTACAAGTCACTTTGGATGGTACAAGAGAAATATATAATAAAACTAAGGCTTATATATATAAACAGGTAGATCCGTTTGATAGGGTGATTGAAAATATCGATAACTTGTCAAGGCAAAATATAAATGTGATTATACGATTAAATATGGACATTTTCAATCAAGAGGATCTTTACAGCTTAGTTGATTTTTTGGCAGATAAATTTTCTAATAATAATTATGTGTCGGTTTACGCTAAACTTTTATTCGATGATACAAGCGATTTACAGCGGAATAGAACAAATAATGAACGCAAAGAAATTTATAAAGCATATATGCAATTTGATAATTATATTTATCAAAAAGGTATATATCATTTCCAACGTTTAAATAATTTATTGACTTATGGTCATTGTTCATCTGAAAATGATCATGCAGTTACTATTTTGCCTACGGGTGATTTAGGTTTATGCGAGTTGCGTACGGATTCTGATATATGTGGAAACATTTATGATGGATTTACAAACGATGTTTTAATAAAGGCATTTAAGGAGCATCAAGACCCTGTTGAATTTTGTCCATCTTGTCCGATTTATCCAAATTGCTCAAGGCTTAAAAAATGTCCGTATTATATACGAGCTTGCGAAGAATATGAACGTGAATTAATAATCAAACGAATAAAACGTTATATGGTTTACACTTACGAAAAATATAAAAAATTGTAACTCTTAATATTGGTGTATAATGCTTTTAAGAATATCTGATTTTAATATTGAACTTCATAATAAGGGTAAAAATCTAGACAAGGCTTTTAAAGATTATATTTTTGATTTTAAAACTGCTGATATTGTAACACAGGTAACATTAAATGATGTAAAATATGAAGAAAGCCAATCTGAAAGTTTTCAATTTCTGGGAGTTTTTGCAGTTGCGGGTGTTCACCGCAAACTCGCCGAATGGTTGCCTCTGCACAACGCTTTTGTATTTCATTCGGCAGTTTTTGACGTTAAAGGAACAGGCATCGCGCTTGCGGCGCACAGCGGGACAGGCAAGACAACTCATATGCTTTTATGGCAGAAACTATTAGGTCAAAAAATGACTATAGTTAATGGCGATAAGCCGATAATCCGATTTTTTGACGATGAGCCGGAAACGCCTTATGCTTACGGTACCCCTTGGAACGGCAAGGAGCATCTGGGCTGCAATATGCGTACACCGCTTAAGGTAATAGCTTTTATAGAACGGGCGGAGAATAATTCCTGTGAACGTATGTCCATGTCAGACGCCGTTAATCTGATATTCAATCAGGTTTATATGCCGAAAGACCCTGCTGCTGCGGCTAAAACTATTGAATTGATAAACAGGCTGATTTCTTGTTGCGAGCTATGGAAGATAAGCTGCAATATGGAGCTGGAAGCGGCTGAAGTAGCATATAATAGAATTATGGAGGAAAAAATGAAACTTAAATATAATTTTGTGACGAATGAAGTGGCCGATAAAATTGTCGCGGTAGCCGTAGGCGATGATTTGAGTAAGTTTAACGGCTTCATCAAGATGAACGGAACAGGCGCTTATATTTTTGATAAACTGAAAAACGATGTGACGGTTGACGAAATCGTCTCGGCAATGCAGAAGGATTACGCGGACGCTACAGAATCCGAAATCAGAGAGACGGTGGAGGAGTTTATCGGCGAGCTTGAAAAGGCTGATGTGCTCGAATGAATGCGCGTGAGAGCCTAAAAAACGCGGATGAAGCTCTTAAAGAGCATGAGGAGATCGCTTCTTTAACATCTGGGATAAGTATGAGGCCGATGCTAAGGGAGCATAAGGATATCGTTGTTATAAAACGTGCGTGCGGAAGGCTGAAGCGCAATGACGTTCCGCTTTACAGCAGGCCCGGAAGCGATAAATTTGTTCTGCACCGCGTTCTGAGGCAGACTGACGAAGGTTATGTCATCCGCGGTGACAATCTCTATTATAATGAATTTGTGAAGAACGAGCAGATAATAGGAGTGCTTAAGGCATTTTACCGCGACGGGAAATATTACGATTGCGAAAAAAGTATTGTCTATAAGCTGTATACGGTTTATATTAGGGCAAGCTATCCTTTTCGCCGCGTTTGGAAATTAAAACTTCGTCCCTTGCTCGGCAGGATAAAACGTTTGCTATTTAATTATAAAAAGTGTTGACAAACAATTTATTTTAGCGTATATTTATCTGGGCTGAAAATATTCACATAGTTCAGAAGCAATAATACGGTTTGAGGTGCTGTTATGCGAAGATACGAAAATCCGCAGAAAACGAGTGAAAACAGGCTGCCGCAGCGCAGTTATTATATTCCCGAGGGTGAGGCAAAATATCAAAGCCTTAACGGCGAATGGCGTTTTGCATATTTTGAAAACGGAGATGCCGCCGGTGAGATTACCGAGTGGGATAATATTCCCGTGCCGTCCTGCTGGCAACTGCACGGCTATGATGCTCCTCTTTATTCAAATATAAATTATCCTTATCCTGTGGACCCTCCGTTTGTACCGGATATAAATCCGCTCGGCGTTTATGAGCGCAGCTTTGAGCTGGAAGATGGGAGCCTTGATACATATGTTGTTTTCGAGGGGGTTTCTTCGGTCGCCGAGCTTTATATAAACGGAAAATACGTCGGCTTTACCGAGGGCAGCCGCCTGCAGGCGGAGTTTGATATCAGCGAATATGTGAGCTCGGGTACTAATAAAATCAGAGTATATGTAAGAAAATGGTGCTGCGGAAGCTACCTTGAAGATCAGGACGCTTTCCGTTACAGCGGAATATTCCGCGATATCTACGTGCTTTCGCGTCCTAAAGGGCATATTACTGATATAGATATAAGGACCGAAGGTGATAATATTGTCTGCCGGGCCGATAAGCCCTGCCGCGTTGAGTTTTATGACGGCGAAGAACTGCTCGGTACGAGCAATCTCGTTGAAGGAAAAACCGAATTTACGCTTTCCGGTCATAAGGATTGGACCGCCGAAACGCCGTATCTTTACACGGTAAAATTTTACGCTGCCGGCGAAGTGATCACGCGCCGGATAGGCTTCCGTACCATCGCGGTTTCCCCCGACAAGGAGCTGCTGATAAACGGTGCCCCGGTTAAGCTGAAGGGGGTAAATCACCATGATACCGACCCGGTAAAGGGCTGGACCATGTCAGATGAAGACATGCTGCGTGATCTCAGGCTTATGAAAGAGCTTAATATAAATACCATACGCACATCGCATTACCCGCCTCATCCCAAATTCCTTGACTGGTGCGACGAAATGGGCTTTTACGTAATTCTTGAGACGGATATTGAAACTCACGGTTTTGTACGCAGGAATGCAAATGTGAGCTATGGCTATGACGTCGAAGACAATATCTGGCCCTGCGCCAATCCTGAATGGCAGAAGGAATTTGTTGAAAGAATGACCCGCGCATACGAGCGTGATAAGATACACACCTCGATAATAATGTGGTCAACCGGAAACGAAAGCGGCTACGGCGAAAACCAGAACGCCATGATCCGTTGGCTTAAAGAACGGGACAAAGAACGTCTGATACATTGTGAAGATGCGTCGCGGGCAAATAAAAATGACTATACCGACATTTATTCGAGAATGTATCCTTCGGTTGATGAACTCAGGCAGTTTGTGGCGGATGAAAACATAGATATTCCTGTATTTATGTGCGAGTATGCTCACGCGATGGGCAACGGTCCCGGAAGCATCTGGGATTATTGGGAAGCCATCTATTCCGAAAAAAAGCTTATCGGCGGCTGTGTCTGGGAATGGGCGGATCATACTGTACTTGTTGACGGCGTTCAGAAATACGGCGGCGATTTCGGCGAGAAATTTGCCGGAGATAAGAATTTCTGCTGTGACGGTATGGTTTTTTCCGACCGCTCATTTAAAGCCGGAACGATGGAAATCAAGAATACATATGCGCCGTTCCGTATTTTCTGGGAAAACGGTGCGCTGAAGCTTAAAAACTGTTTTGATTTTACTTCGTTTGACGGGTATAATTTTGAGTATGAAATAACAGTAGACGGCGAAAGCCTTGAAAAACGCATAGTCAAGCTGAATATTAATCCTCACGGCGAGTATACAGTGACGCCGTCGGCCGAGCTGCCGGAAAGCTGTGAGCTTGGCGCATATATCACGGTGCGTATGCTTGACGCGGAAAATCATGAGCTTGGCTGTCTGTTTGAAAAGCTGCCTGTAACAGTTAAGCCGTCTGAGCTTTCGTCGGCGCCGCTTGCGCTGTCGGAATCCGGTCTTGATATCATTGCCGAGGGCGAGGGCTTTAAGTATACCGTTTCAAAGCAAACCGGCTTTATCACGAGTATTGTAAAAGACGGGGAGGAGCAGCTCGCCGCACCCTTTAAGCTTTCATTCAGCCGCGCCGCCACCGATAACGACAAAAATATCGTATATTATTGGGAAAGCCTTAATATCTGGCAGGGCGAGAATTTCGACTGTGTTTTTAATAAGGTGTATGAAACCGCGGTTTCGGGCAATAAGGCGGAGTTCAAAATGTCATCGGCGGGCATATCTCGTTATCCGTTCTTCCGCTATACCCTTTCATATGAGTTTTTTGAAAGCGGTGAGGTAAAGGTTTCGCTCGCGGGCGATATACGTGAAAGAGTTGTTTGGCTGCCGAGACTCGGTTTTGAGCTTGCGCTGCCCTATTCAAAGGATAAATTCAGCTATTTCGGCAACGGCCCGCTTGAAAGCTACTGCGATATGACCCATCACGGAACAATGGGCTGGCATAACTCCGATGCCGACAGTGAATATGTTAACTATGTACGCCCGCAGGAGCACGGCAATCATACCGGCTGCCGTGAGCTGAGGCTTGAAGGCTTTGAGATTAAAGCCGATACAGTTATGGAAATTTCGGTTCTGCACCACAGTATCGAGCAGCTGCGTGAGGCAGAGCACACCGATGAGCTTGAAAAATCCGCTGTTACCAATGTCAGGGTGGATTATAAAGTGTCCGGTATAGGCTCTAATTCCTGCGGACCGCAGCTTGATGGAAAATACCGTCTCAGCGAAAAGAAAATAAATTTCGGCTTTACGGTTTCACTTTGATTATGCTTAAAATCAGAGCCTTTAGGGGCTCTGATTTTTTTATAAATTAGACTTTATTTTTAAAGTGCGCTGTGGTATAATCTATAATGTATTTTTGTGTGTACTGGAGGGGTATGTTATGAAGCTGAAGGCTTTTCTAATTTCCGCTTTTGCGGCAGCGCTTTGCTTTGTGCTGGCAGGCTGCAATGTTTTCACGGCGGATACAGCCGAGCTTTTAAAGCCTCCTGCGCTTTCCGGTGATATAGCTCCTATTTCAGATGCGATAAGTAAAAGCGCCGGCGGGGAATATATCCTTAAATATCCGTCGGACGGCAATTACCGTTCGGCAGTTGTACAGAACGATATCAACGGCGACGGCCTTCTTGAAGCCTTTGCGTTTTACAGTATGACGGAAGACGAAAATACAGTTATGTATATAAATATAATATGTAACGAAAACGGTGAGTGGGTCTCTGCTGCGCGCCAGAAGATTGTAGCGGGGGGTGTGAACCGGCTGGAGTTCAGTGATCTTGACGGCGACGGCATCCAGGAGATACTTGTCGGCTGGGAGATATACGGCACCAGCGAAATGCAGCTGGCGGTCTACAGTTATAAGGATAAGCTCATAACTCAGCGTATGCTTCAGCAGTATACCGATTTTGTTTGCTGTGATCTTGACGAGGACGGCTATAACGAAATAATGATTTTAAGGCTTGATCCTGCCGCCCAGAAAAATCTCGCGTCGCTCTATGTGATTACTGAAAGCGGAGTTACGGAGCTTTATTCCTGCCCGCTTGATACGGCGGTGACGGCGGTCAGCAGCATGACAGTCTCGCCGCTTTCTTCCGGAAAACAGGCGGTGTATATAGACGAGGTAAAGGGTGTGGGCGCAGTTACCGAGGTGCTCTTTATTGAAAAGAACAGACTCGTGAATCCGCTTTACAATACAGAATCCCGCGAAACCACGGCTACGCTGCGCACGGTGGCTCAAAGCACTGCCGATATAAACAGCGACGGTATATTGGAGATACCGGTGCAGGAGGACGTGCCGTCGATATCCAAGTCCGGCGTAAACGAAAAGCTGTATCTTACAAAATGGTGCTCCTTCAACGGTGAAACGCTGACGCCGCAGCTGACGGCGCTTATGAACAACGATAACGGTTTTTATTATATAATTCCGTCAAAGTGGATCGGCCGAATAGCTGTTCTGAGGGATACCGATAAAAATTTAAGGGAGATTTACAGCTATGATTCCGCGGCTATGGCGGCGGGCAATCTGCTTTTGAGCCTGAAAACCGTTTCCGGAGAAAGCTATGAAGAGGACGGTGCCGGAGAAGGATATGAATATTTGACTTCTTACGGCGGCAGAGTGTATCTTTGCAGTATTTCCGAAGAGGCGGAAAAGGACGGACTTACACTGGAAGAGGTAAAAAAGAATTTTAAAGTCATTGAATAAAGACGGGGAGTGAGAGCGTGAAACGCATACTGATAGTTGAGGATGAAGCCGCTATACGCGAATTCGAAACGATAAATTTGAAGCGGGTCGGCTATAACGTGGTGGAAGCCGGTTCCGGAGAAGAGGCGCTCGATATTTACGATAATGATTTCGAGGGCTTCGATATAGCGCTTCTGGACATTTCAATGCCGGGTATGGACGGCTTTACCCTTTGCAAGGAACTGCGTAAACGCAGTCAAACGCTGGGCATAATTATGCTGACAGCCAGAACTCAGGAAATGGATAAAATAAGCGGGCTAATGCTGGGCGCTGATGATTACATAACCAAGCCGTTCAGTCCGACCGAGCTGCTGGCAAGGGTTGATTCGCTTTACCGCCGCGTTGAAATGCACTCTGAAAAAGCGCCGGTCACGGTAGCCGACGATATAGTGCTCGGTGAGTTTTCGCTGAATCTGCGTAAGCGGGCGCTTCTGAAAAACGGGGAAAATATAGAGCTTACACAGGTCGAATTTCAGATA
>USHL01000068.1 GCA_900554525.1 uncultured Oscillospiraceae bacterium
GTCCATGACCGTATACTTGTTGATAATAAAAAATGGGAGTCGAGGGCAAATTCCGTCTGCTATATAACGTATTTTGACAGAAAAAATACACTTGTCGGGGAAGGTCTTTCCGAAAACAATTTTACTTCGGATTATGAATGGGGAAAGGCTTCGGCAAAATGCCGCGTCAGTTCAAGAAGACTCGGGATTTCTTTCGAGTTCACTTTGGCTGTTGAAGAGGACAGACTGATTTTTTCGGTCGACGACACTTCGATAGAGGAAACCGGGGCGTGCAGGCTTGCCGAAATCAGCTTTGTGAATTTCTTCGGCAGCGTGTATGAGGACAGTGTTCCCGGATATGTGCTGGTTCCCGACGGAAGCGGAGCGCTTATCAGATTCGGAAAGGCCGGAACATACAGCTCAGGCTATGAAAGAGATGTTTACGGCAACGATCCGGCAATAGAGCCTGCAGTTTCGCTTAATAATCTTAACGGAAACCGAACGGATGATTTTGCCACCGAGGAACATACCTTGACGTTTCCGGTTTGGGGAGTTGTTCACGGAGAGGGGCAGAATGCGTTTCTGGCAACTGTTGACAGCGGGGCGGAGTATTCGCGCATAAGTGCGGTTCCTGCCGGTGCCGAGACTGCCACGGTAAAATATACAAGAGCTTATGCAACATTTATTTACCGCCGTCTTTATGATAAACGGGTTTCAAACAGCAAAACGGTATCTCTTCCGCAGGAAAAACTTAATGATGTGGGCGCCGAAATAACATATAAGTTTCTCGAAAGCGGCGATGCCGATTATTCCGGTATGGCAAGAAAATACCGGGAAAAGCTGATAGATGAAAATTTGCTTCCGGCAAATGCAAAAGGTTACAGGGGCGCTTCTGTGTTTTTGAATATAATGGGCTCCGAGGTCAAGGAAGGGTTGCTTTCGAACAGCATTGTCAGGCTGACCGACGCAGCAGAGGCACAGGAAATACTGAAGGATCTGTCTGCATCTGGGGTAACATCTTATAACGCCGCGTTTTCCGGATGGACTTCCGGAGGATACAGCGGCTTCGGATACAATGATTTTTCCTTTGAAAGAAAAGTGGGAGGAGAGAACGGAATAAGCGGTCTTAAAGAGTATATAGAGGACAGCGGAAATAAATTTTCACTGACGCTGCGTCCGGTATACGTAAATGAGGATCAGGTAAATATAAACCGTGAAACTGCGCTCAACGCTACAACCGACATTATAAAGCAGTCCGTGCCGAATAATACGCTTATGTATCCGGATAAATATCTGATAAGGCATTCACTGCTGACTGAATGTCTTGAGGCATTGAATAAAAAGCTTTCGGGATATGACATTTTCTGCGAGGATATTGCTGAGATATGCTATTCTGATTACACGGTAGGAGAGGAAACATCCCGCAAAGAGGCGATGGAAAACATAACCGCGGCAATGAGCGGCATAAAAAGCGGAATAATGCTGGATTCCACAAATCTTTACCTGCTCCGTTTTGCCTCCGAAATCGTGAATATTCCGGTATCATGCAGTCAGTATGTATATGAGACCGACAGTGTGCCTTTTGTACAAATGGTCCTGAGGGGCAGCGTCGATTATTACGCGCCGTATTCAAATCAGGGCTTTTATTCGGACGCAAGCGTGCTGAAGATGATAGAATACGGGGCATGGCCTTCGTTTATGCTTATGGCGGCCGATAACTTTGAGCTTTATAATACGCCGCTGGAAAATTATTTTTCACTTAATTATGATAACTGGAAAGAACGTATAATATATGCGTTTGATAAGGTCGGCGGTGCTCTGGCAGCAACTGACGGCACGGCGCTTGTGTCCCATACGGTCGTTTCCGAGGGCGTTTACCGTACGGAATATGAAAACGGCTGTGTAATATGGGTCAATTATATGAACAGTGATTTTTCGGGGCCGGACGGCATTGTAGGTGCCAATAATTATCTCGTAAAGGAGAATAAACCGTGACTGAGGCGATAAAGAAAAAAGGACTTACAAACGCGCGGCGCAACAGTCTTATAGGCCTTTCCTTCCTGAGCCTTTGGATAATCGGATTTTTGGCTTTTACGCTGTATCCGATCATCCTTTCGGGATATTTCAGCTTTAACCGGATAATTATGGGGGTAAACGGTACGGATTATGAATTCGCCGGCCTTGAGTTTTTTGACCGGGCGTTCAATGAAGATACCGAATTTAAGCCCAAGTTGCTGGAATCGGTCGGATTTATCGCCTATGCTACGCCAATAATAGTTATTGTGGCTCTTATCCTTGCGATGATGCTTAACCGGAATTTTAAGGGAAGAACCTTTTTCAGAGCTGTGTTTTTTATGCCGGTAGTGATTATGTCCGGTCCTGTGATTTCCGAGCTGCTCGGAAAATACAGCGTCGATTTTTCGGTAGCGACACCGTCGCTTTTCGCATTCATAGATTCGCTGCCGCAGATATTCCGTTCGCCGTGTATGTTCGTTCTTGAAAATCTTGTTACGGTGCTTTGGTATTCCGGCGTCCAGATTTTGATTTTGCTGATAAGCATACAGAGCATAAGTTCGGAGCTTTATGAGGCGGCATCCATTGACGGCGCTTCCGGATGGGAAAAGTTCTGGAAAATAACACTCCCGTATGTGGCGCCGACAGCCGCTGTCTGCGCTCTGTATACTATAGTCGAGCTTGCGAATGATTCCACCAATTCCGTCAATACTTATATATCTCAGAAGATGTTTGACAATAAGATCGGATATTACAGCTATTCGACGGTAATGTCGTGGATTTATACAGTTGTTATAGTTCTGATGCTTTTGATAGTATTTCTGCTGTTCGGCTTTTTCAGGCGAAAGGAGAACAAGTAAGCATATGAAGATAAAAAGCAATATTATAAGAAGAACGCTGATTGGGAGCAATGAGAAAAGCGGACTTGTTGTAAATCTGATTATGTATGTTCTGCTGATATCAATAGGTTTTGTGTTTCTTTATCCGGTGCTTTATATGCTAATAAACAGCTTTATGTCTCCTGAGGACCTTATCAATCCCGCCGTTTCATGGCTGCCGTCCGGTTTTTATTTTGAAAATTATGCAAAAGCTTTCAAGACTCTTGATTTCGGCTCGAGCTTTGTCAACTCACTTTATATTACCGCAGTTTCCACATTGCTGCAAACGGCCGTATGCGCCGTAACCGGCTACGGTCTGGCAAGGTTCAGAATACCGCTGAAAGGATTGCTTCTGGCGCTGATACTGTTTACGTTTGTAATACCTGTGGAAACAATTCTCATACCGAGATACGTTATGTTCAATACATATAAGCTTCTGGATACGCCGCTTACATTCTGGCTGACGGCCTTTACCGGTCAGGGTCTTAAATCGGCGGTATTCATTCTGGTGTTTTTTCAGATGTTCAGAAGCTATCCGTCTTCTATAGACGAAGCAGCAGAGCTGGACGGAGCCGGGAAATACCGCATATTCAGCCATATAGCGCTGCCGATGGTAAAGCCCGGTATAGTCCTTACGGTTCTTTTTACATTTGTGTGGTATTGGAATGAAACAAGGCAGTCAGGGTTGTTTTTCGGAACGGCAATAAAAACTCTGCCTATGAAATTAGGAAGCTTTGCCGCTTCGTATTCGGAAGTATACGGCGCTGCGGCCGGCGCATCGGATCCGTCGGTAAGTATCAACGAAGCGATAACGCTGGCCGGTACGATGCTTTCATGCCTGCCGGTTCTGATTATGTTTGTGATACTTCAGAAACAGTTTGTCGAAAGTATTGCTAAGACCGGCATAACAGGCGAATGATGCAAAAGCAAATTTATTGTTAGGGGTATAATGATGTCGATACTTATTGCCGAAAGACCTTACAGACCGAATGTGGATTTCCGGAATCCGTCTGCAATTATTGATCTTGATAAAGGGAAAAAACGCTTTCGTTTCACTTTCAGCGTCTCCAAACTGGTGACAATGTATATTTCGTTTCCCAAAGACGGCGGCATCCGCATACACAACGGCAGACGCGGCATGTTTGACACTGAGGAGCTTTGTGACATCGTTTATGAGCAGACCGACGGCAACACTCTGAAAATGACGGGCTGCGGAACATCCGCGGTGCTGAGCTATCTTTGGGATAATTGGTATATACAGGTTTTGGACGGTGCCGGTATTATCAAAACCGTTATAAACAGTCATGTCGGCCGGTGGGGATATTCCGAATTCAGAGTGGGGCTTGATATAGACAGACGCCATTCGCTGACATATCTTGATTTTCCGATAAGGGACGGAGAGCTTTTTTACGGAACCGGAGAGAGGCTCAATTCATTTTGTCAGAACGGCAGCAGGATCATGATGTGGAATACTGATGTGATGTGTGTCAACAACAGCCTTAATAATGAGTTTTGCGATAAGCCGCAGGGATATAAAAATATTCCGCTTATACATTCGACAAATGGATATAGTGTGTTTTTCAATACATTTCTTCCGGTAGAATTTGATTTCGGAACTTCCGACCCTCACAGACTTATCACCGAGATATACGGCGAGGCGTTGGACCTGTTTATCTGGACCGGAAGCGCGAGGGAAAATATAAAAAAATATCACCGTCTTACCGGGAAGCCGTTTATACCGCCCAAATGGGCGTTTGATTATTGGATAGGCGGCGGCTGGCCTGTATGGAATACTCCCGACACAGCATCTGCTTTTGAAAAAATAAATAAAGTGATAGACAGGTACAGGGAATACGGTGCCGAAATAAGCTGCGCTTATCTTGAAACCGAGCCTACGGAAGAAATCCTATGCGGGCTTCGCGGCCGCGGAGTACGTACATTTATGTGGACTAATTCCTGCCTTGAAAAATTCGGGGAAGAAAGGCTCGAATATGACAGCTACCGTATAAAAAAAGCCAGTGAACCCGAAAAAACTATGAATTACAATTATATTGATTTCACCGCACCGGAATCGGGGGACGTGATATGCGAAAAGTTCGCGCAGCCGTGGGATTACGGAGTCTGCGGGGAAATGGTGGATTATGCGGATTCGCTTCCGGAGGATTCGCTTTGCAGCAACGGAAAAACGGGCAGACAGATGCATAATGAGTATGCCTTCTGGTACGCAAAGCAGATGAACAGGGCGTTTTACGAACGGCTTGGCGATGATTTTGTTCTGTTTCAGCGTTCCGGATGTGCCGGCAGCCAGCACTATACTGCCTCATTTGCGGGGGATATACCTTCAAGCTTTTTGGGTCTTAAACGGGCTGTATATGAGCTGCTGTCGGCCTCCGCCTCCGGTATATCGGTATGGGGAAGCGATATAGGCGGCTTTTCTCTGGCCGATTATCCTGCCGGAAGTGCGGAAATGGAGGAGCTTTACATCCGCTGGCTGCAGTTCGGAGCGTTTTCCCCTTTGATGCGCGATCATTCGTGGGACGGTCATCACGACCCATGGACCAACGGTGAGTCGGGGGCAGAGGTCTTTAAGGATTATTACACGCTGCGGCTTATGCTGGCCGATGCCGTTTATTCCTCTGCACTTAAATCCGGAAGCTGCGGCGGTACAATGGCGGAATCTATGGCGGTGGCATATGATATGTCGCCGGAAATAGACAGCCAATATATGTTCTGTGAAAATTTTCTTGTCAGACCTGTTCTCGAACTTGGCGAGCGCAGGACAGAGGTTATAATTCCGGAGGACGGATTTACCGATGCGTATACCGGAAAGGTATATAAAGCCGGGAAATATCTTGCTGACGCCCCGCTTAAAAGGATCCCCCTGTTTATAAGGCCGGGAGCGGTAATACCGTTTAACTGTTACGGCGATAAAGCGTCTGCGGCGCTGAATAAGGGCAATTATGAAAATGCCCTGCTGGTGACGCCTCCCGTTTACAGGCGTGAAAACGATATTTACGGCTTCGGCGAAAGCCTTTGCATAGTAAACGAGCCGAACGAAAACGGCTTTGAGCTAAAATCGTGCGTTCCCAACAGCAGAAAAATTGTTTTATTGTACGGAATCAAAGCGTCTGAAGTCACTTCAGATGCCGAAATTATATCTTTAAATGAGCAAAACGGCTGTGTTTCGGTCCGTCTTGCCTCAGAATGGGAATGGATAAAAATTATAACAGAGGTGCTTTAAATGAAAAACGCAATAAAAAGAATTATCGCTTTTGCAATGGCTTTTGCCGTATTAGGCTCGGCTTTCGGAATTGCACCGTCGGCGCTTACCGCCAATGTTCCCGATATAAGCGTCGATTGGCAGAATCCGGATGAAATCGCCGAGGTTGAGATGCAGAAGCAGCAATTCATTATATCCACAAAAACCGGCAAGGGGAAAATAAATAATCTGTTTTTATCCTTCCCTGCTGACGGAGGCTTTCATCTGACAGCCGATAACAAAGGCTTTTTCAGTCCTGATGCAGTCAGTGATATTACCTATTCTACCGAGGGCGCGGCAATTGTCATGAAAGCAGGGGATACCAAGGTGAAGCTTTTTACGACTGCGGAACCGTGGCGTATAGAGGTTTACAATAAGTCTGACGAAATGGTGGTTTGGTTTACCGCCGGGCAGATTTTCTTCGGATATGACGATGACGGTGCGCTCAGAAAGGTAAAGATTGCCTCTTATGCCGGAGAAGATGAAAAATTTTACGGTCTCGGCGAGCGCTTCGGCGGATTTATCCAGAACGGCAAGCAGGTGGAAATGTGGAATATGGATGCACTCAATCAGCTCCAGTATTCCTACGGCGATCACAATGTCGGCTATAAAAACATTCCGCTGCTGCACAGCAATTACGGATATTCCGTATTTCACAACAGTAATTATTACGGGATAGTTGACGTTGCCAAAACAAAAGCAGACGAATGTTCGTTTGAGTTTTACGGCCCGGTGCTTGATATGTTTGTCTGGACGGGAAATACACTTGAAAATATAAATAAGTACTGCCTTCTTACAGGAAGCAGCGTTACTGTGCCGAAATATGCCCTTTCATACTGGCAGGGGCAGTCGCAGTCAATGTGGCTGAGCGAAGGAGATGAGCCGGAAACGGTACTCGGCATACTCAAGACCAATATCGAAAAATACGAGGAGCTCAATACACCGATAAGGGTCGTGTTTATAGAAGGAGTCGGTTCAAACACCAAATATTCCTCCGTGCAGGACTATCTCAAATCAAAGGGAATAAAATTTCTGGGGTGGAGCGATTCAAGCTACCGTTCTTTCGATGATAATTATACCGAAGCGGAAATAGCCGAGCAGGCAGGTCTTCCCGGAGCGAAAATGCCGCTTGTCAAATGGAATTACGCCAAGCTTTCAAAC
>USHL01000069.1 GCA_900554525.1 uncultured Oscillospiraceae bacterium
AAAATATACCCTCTGAATACGGAGCTTATAAAACTGCTTTCCGGTTTTGAGGAGATACATTTTTTTGAAGAGGGAGTAAAAAGCGGCGGAATAGCTGAGCATACCGCAGCGATGCTTTTGAGCGCGGGCTATTCGGGAACGTACCGCATACATGCGATAGACGACCGTTTTGTGCCTGCGGGAGCGGTATCTTCGCTCCTGAAGCGGAACGGACTTGATACCGACGCTATGATAAACACATTCAAAGAGGAGAAAAATGTCTGAAAAAATAAGGCTTGATACGGCGCTGGTCAACGGCGGATTTGCCGAAAGCCGCGAAAAGGCAAAGGCGCTTATAATGTCAGGGATAGTTTTTGTGAATAATCAAAAGTCAGATAAAGCGGGAAACACTGTAAAACCCGATGATGTGATAGAGGTCAGAGGCGAACAGCCGCGTTATGTCAGCCGCGGCGGCTTAAAGCTTGAAAAAGCAATGAAAAGCTTCGGCATAGATCTCAGCGGCTGCGTATGTGCCGATATAGGTGCTTCTACCGGCGGGTTTACCGACTGTATGCTCCAGAACGGAGCCGCTAAGGTATACGCTGTGGACGTGGGCTACGGTCAGCTTGCCTGGAAGCTGCGCACCGACGCTCGGGTAATAAATCTGGAGCGCACTAATTTCAGATACATTACTGCTGAGCAGATACCGGAAGAGCTTGAGTTTGCCTCGGTCGATGTTTCCTTTATTTCGCTTTATCATATTTTGCCGCCGCTCAGAAATCTATTAAAGGAAGGCGGCCGGGCGGTCTGCCTTATAAAGCCGCAGTTCGAGGCCGGGCGCGAAAATGTCGGAAAGAAGGGCGTCGTGCGGGACAGGGCGGTTCATACAGCCGTAATAGAGAAAATTATCGGCTTGATTGCAGAGAACCGTTTTTCGCTTTTAGGGCTGGACTTTTCTCCTATCAAGGGGCCGGAGGGCAACATAGAATATCTATGCTATATAGAAAAAACGGAAACACCGGAAGTATTGTGCGGTATAAGCGCAGAGACTTTGGTAGAAGCTTCACATATTGCACTTAAGGAGTGACGGAATGAAAGTTGCCGTATTACCTAATCTTGATAAACGCGGCTCGGCGGAAGTAGTGGAAAAGCTGGGCGTGCTGCTCAAAAAAGAGGGAGTCAAGGCTTATTTGCCGGATAATATATACGGCAGTGCGTTCGAGCATCTGCCGGAGGAGCAGCTTTACAAAGCGGCGGATCTTATAATTACAATAGGGGGCGACGGCACCATTATCCGTTATGCCAAGCGCGCCGCGCTTGACAATAAGCCTGTACTCGGCATAAATGCCGGACGTATGGGATATCTCGCCAATATCGAGCAGAACGAATTGGGGTTGCTTTCCAAACTTAAAACCGGTGAATATTTTGTCGAAAACCGTATGATGCTTTCGGTAAAAATAACTGAAAACGGCAGAACAATAGGCGAGTACAACGCGCTTAATGACGCGGTGGTCACGAGCGGCTTTATCTCGCGTATCATAGATATTTCCGTATCTGTCGGAAAAGATTCCATAAGCTACCGCGCAGACGGGCTGATAATATCTACGCCTACCGGCTCGACGGCATATTCAATGTCCGCCGGCGGACCGATAATAGACCCGCTGACGCAGAACATGTGCATTACGCCGATATGCTCGCATTCGCTTTCGGCAAAGCCGATACTTTTAGGGGCGGAGAATGTTATTAAGGTTAAGGCGTTTTCAAGAAAAAGGTCGGATATTTATTTTACCGTCGACGGCCGTAAGGTGTGCAGCGTCAGGCCGTATACCGAGATATATATTCAGAAATCCGATAAATATGCGCGGCTTGTGAGACTTAACGACAGGTCGTTTTATAAGACTCTTTCAAGTAAATTTAAAGATAGCAGGAGCGTATAGCCGAATGAAAAGCAAAAGACAGGCAAAAATACTTGAGCTTATAAATGAACGTATAATCCTTACTCAGGAAGATCTTCAGAATGAGCTTATAAATCTCGGGTTCAATGTTACGCAGTCAACCGTATCCAGGGATATTAAAGAGCTTAGGATAGTTAAGGGGCACGATTCGGCGGGCAACTACCGTTATGTCACAAATAATTCCGGAGCTTCCGCTTCTCATACAAAAGAGCATTACCGCAGCTTGTTTTCTTCCGCCGCTAAAAGCGTCGATTTTTCGCTTAATAACGTGGTGGTTAAATGCTATACCGGTATGGCGTCAAGCGCCTGCGTTGCGTTGGACGAGCTGTTCGGCGATATGATGCTGGGCTCGCTTGCGGGAGACGATACGATTATTATTGTAACAAAGGGCGAGGCTCAGTCGGAGCTGATGGCTAAGGAGCTAATAAAACTTTTGTGATGGCGGGAAGAGTATGCTTAAATTTCTTCATATTGAAAATATAGCGGTCATCGAACGCTCTGATATAGAATTCAGCGAGGGCTTTAATGTGCTTACCGGCGAAACGGGTGCCGGCAAGTCCATAGTTATCGACGCGATAAACGCGGTGTTGGGGGAGCGTACTTCAAAGGAGCTGATCCGTGACGGCTGCGATACCGCCGAGGTTTCGGCAGTATTCGGCGGAATTGACGGCGAGACTGCCGGGCTGCTTGCGGAATACGGCGCAGCTCCGGATGAGGACGGCAGCCTTATAATACGCCGCAGGCTCAGCACCGGCGGCAAGGGTCTGATAAAGCTCGGAGATAAGCCGGTGACTGCCGCTGCTTTAAGGGAAATAGGCAAAAGACTTATAAATATCCACGGTCAGCACGATAATCAGGCGCTTTTAGATCCGGAAAAGCATCTCGGCTATATAGATGCGCTGGCAGATAATTCCGAAGAATTAAAGGCTTATTATGCTGAATTCAAGAAGCTTAATCAGATAAGAAAAGAATTGCAGAGCCTTGAAAAAGATGAAACTAACCGAGAAGCAGAAATATCATTGCTTTCTTATCAGATAGATGAGCTTGAAAAGGCGGAAATCAAAGCCGGAGAATATGAAACTCTTAAGGAAAAGCTTGAAATCGCACGTAATTATGAGGCGTTATATACGGCATTGAGCAGGGCGTATGATGCGCTGAACGGCGGCGATGATTTTGACGGTGCCGTCGGACTAATGGAGCAGGCGGTAAAAAGTCTTGCGTCGGCTAAACGCGAAAGCAGTGACAAAGCGGCCGAAAGACTTGAATCGGCGATATCGGAGGTTCGGGATATCAGCGCCGAAATAGCCGATTTTATTTTCAGCTCGGAATATTCGGATATCGACGCGGATTATATAAATAAAAGACTTGACCTGCTTGAGCGTCTTATGTTAAAATACGGTAATACCGAACAGGCTATGCTTGAGTTTCTCGAAAAGGCCAAAGCACGCCTGGAGGATATTTCAGCCGCAGGGCACAGCGCTGAGGAACTGTCCTTTCAGCTTGACGAATCGACCGAACGCTTGCTTGAGCTTGCGGATAAGCTTACAGCCACACGGACCGCAGCCGCGGGTCTGTTTGAAAAGCGTGTCTGTGATATACTTAATTATCTCAATATGCCGAACGTCAGGTTTGTTGTCGGTATGAAAAAGGGCAGATATACGAAGTACGGCTGTGATGAGGTCGAATTTCTGATTTCCGCAAACGAAGGCGAATCGGTCAAGCCGCTGCATAAAATCGCTTCGGGCGGAGAGCTGTCACGCGTTATGCTGGCTGTTAAAAGCGTTTTGCTTGATAAGGACAGCGTCGGAACCATGATATTCGATGAAATAGATACCGGAATCAGCGGCTATACTGCCGGAAAAGTCGGGGTTCAGCTTAAAAGGGTGTCGGCGAACCGGCAGGTCATATGCGTAACTCATTTGGCGCAGATAGCGGCTATGGCAGATACTCACCTGCTGATAGAAAAAAATACCAAAAACGGCCGCACATTTACAAAGGTCGGACCGCTTTCATATGAGGGCCGTATAAATGAAATTGCGCGGATAATGTCAGGCGCAGAGATTACCGAAAATCTTTATAATTCGGCTAAAGAACTGGTGGATAGGAGCATATCAGATGGGAATTTATGAAGAACTCGTAGCGAGAGGGCTTATAGCTCAGGTTACGGACGAGGCTGAGATACGGGAGCTTATCAATAACGGTAAGGCAACCTTTTATATAGGCTTTGACCCGACGGCCGACAGCCTGCATGTGGGTCATTTTATGGCGCTTTGCCTTATGAAGCGGCTTCAGATGGCGGGCAACCGCCCGATAGCTTTAATAGGCGGCGGCACCGGATATGTCGGCGATCCTTCCGGGAGAACGGATATGCGTTCTATGATGACACCCGAACAGATACAGCATAACTGCGACTGCTTTAAAAAGCAGATGAGCCGCTTTATCGAGTTCGGCGAAGGAAAGGCGCAGATGGTCAACAACGCCGACTGGCTTTTAGACCTTAACTATATTGAGCTTCTGCGGGAGGTCGGCGCCTGTTTTTCGGTAAACAATATGCTTCGTGCCGAATGCTACAAGCAGCGTATGGAAAAAGGCCTCAGCTTTCTGGAATTTAACTATATGATAATGCAGAGCTATGATTTTTATCATCTGTATAAGGATTACGGCTGCAACATGCAGTTCGGCGGAGATGACCAGTGGTCGAATATGCTGTTCGGCACCGAGCTTATCCGTAAAAAGCTCGGCAAGGATGCATACGCTATGACCATAACCCTGCTGCTCAATTCAGAGGGCAAGAAGATGGGCAAAACTGCCAGCGGAGCGGTATGGCTCGATCCGCAAAAGACTTCTCCGTATGAGTTTTATCAGTATTGGCGCAATGTGGATGACGCGGATGTGCTGAAATGCATACGCATGCTGACTTTTCTGCCGCTTGAGCAGATAGACGAGATGGATTCGTGGCAGGGCAGTCAGCTCAATACCGCTAAGGAGATACTTGCCTTTGAGCTTACAAAGCTTGTGCACGGCGAGGAAGAGGCCCAAAAGGCCCAGAACGCGGCAAGAGCTATATTCTCAGGCGGCGGCTCGCATGAAAATATGCCGTCCACCGCACTTTCCGAGGATGATTTCGAAAACGGAGAGATAGGCGTGCTCGATATGATGCTGAAAGCGGGACTTGTTGCCTCAAAGGGCGAGGGCAGGCGTCTTGTCCAGCAGGGCGGCGTTACGGTTAATGACCGGAAGGTCAGCGATCCGCTTTTGGCCTTGCCGCTTGAAAGCTTTAAAGAGGAAGTCATTCTCCGTAAAGGAAAAAAGGTATTTCATAAATTTACGCTATAATATATTCGGGGGAAACATATTTATGTTTCCCTTGATTTTTTTTGGGGGGCGGTTCTATTGGTTAAGCAGGCGGATAAAATCGAACTGAAAACGGTTGCCGAATTGGCGGCGCGTTTGTGGAAAGAAGCTTCTGCTTCGGAGCTTTATTCTGAATTTAATGAGCTTGCCGAAAAAGGCGGGGCGCGGTTTTTTCTTAAATACTGCGGAGAAATACCCGTCGGCTTTGCGCAGTGCCAGCTGAGGAAAGATTATGTCGAGGGCTGCGAGACATATCCGGTAGGCTATCTGGAAGGCATATATGTAGCGAACGAATACCGGCACAGAGGGTACGCGTCAGAGCTGCTGCGGGCATGCGAGAAGTGGTCGAAATCAAACGGCTGCCGTGAATTTGCCAGCGACTGTGAGCTGAATAATACCGCAAGCCACGGCTTTCATATGAATACGGGATTTGAAGAGGCTAACCGCATTATTTGCTTTAAAAAGCGCCTTTATTGACAAAAAAGCCGAAATATATTATAATATATATTTTGGAAGAAAGTAAAGGGAAGTAATCAAATGGCTAAGATAGAAAATTTGCGAAATGTCGCTATAATCGCGCATGTAGACCATGGCAAAACCACTCTTGTCGATCAGCTTTTAAAGCAGAGCGGTACCTTCCGCGCCAACGAAACGGTGGCTGACAGGGTTATGGATTCAAATGACCTTGAGCGTGAGCGCGGGATCACGATTTTATCCAAAAATACCAGCGTCATATACGGCGATATAAAAATCAATATAGTCGATACTCCGGGACATGCCGACTTCGGCGGAGAGGTTGAGCGCATACTTCAGATGGTAGACGGCGTTTTACTGCTGGTAGACGCTTTTGAGGGCTGTATGCCGCAGACGCGTTTTGTGCTGAAAAAAGCGTTGTCTCTCGGTAAAAAGGCGGTTGTTGTCGTCAATAAGATAGACCGCCCCATGGCAAGGCCGTTGGAGGTAGTAGACGAGGTTCTTGATTTATTCATTGAGCTGGGCGCCGATGAGGAACAAATCGAATTTCCGGTCATCTTTGCCTCCGGCAGGGACGGCTATGCCACTTATTCACCGGATGTCCCGGGAACCGATATGAAGCCGCTGTTCGACGCTATCGTAAATGAGATACCGGCCCCGGAGGGAGAGCCCGGGGGTCCGCTGCAAATTTTGTTTTCCAACATTGAATACGATGATTATTTGGGCAGAATCGGCGTCGGCCGTGTAATACGCGGAAGCGTAAGAACGGGGCAGCAGGTGGCGCTTTGTCATAAAGACGGCACTTCATCTACTGTGAAGATTGCCAAGCTGTTTATGTACCGCGGTCTTAAGCGCATAGAAGAGGAAAGCGCGTCGGTAGGAGATATCATTCAGGTAGCGGGAATCGCCGATCTTGAAATAGGCGATCTCCGGCTCCCTGCCATCTTTGTATTGGATCTCGAAGGCATAAACTTCCCGGTCTTCCGGGGTAAAGCTTTCCTCAAAATCCACCATAGCCGCCAGTTCATAGGTATCCAGCCAATAAAGCTGCTGGAGGTCTATGTTCCCCTCTGCTGCCTTCCAGGTAAATGTGGTCCCTTCTGGGTAGACCGATACCGTCCGTACCCCGGCCAACGTCTCCCCCTGGATCTCTTCATAGGTGGTGGTCCCAATGCTCTGCTGGGATGCGAACAACTGCCCTTCGCTGCCCGGCACCTCGGCTGCCACAGCCGATACGGGCAAGCCGCCCAGCAACAGGACCATGGCCAACAGGCCAGAAAGAAATTTCCGCACAGTCAACACTCTCCTTTTCTACGCTCCGTTGTTTGTCCGCCCCGAACCATCCCATCTCCTCCAGGCCGGCAGAAGATGGGATGCCAGCGGCAAAGCGGCTGGCGGCCCTCCGCTTGCCCTGGACAAAAAGGCGGTGCTGCGCCA
>USHL01000070.1 GCA_900554525.1 uncultured Oscillospiraceae bacterium
ATCCGGCGCATAAAGCAGTGCGCCGTAATAAGAGCCTTCGCTGAGCACATAAACGTAACCCTTTGAGTCTGCCGCAGTTTTTATCGGACGGAAAGCAAAATCCTCGGGGATAAGCGGAGAGTCCGGCAGAAGATATTCATCCCTGTAATTTCCCTCGCGGTCGCAGACCAGAACCCGGCTGTTTTCGGTATCCGAAATATATACCGAACCGTCGCTGCCGACAGAAACACTGCGCGCTCCCGCAAATTCATATTCCTTTTCGCCCTTCACGGACATAATCTCCCGCACAAGGCGGAAAGCGCTGTCCAGCACCGTTATTCGCGACTGTGAATCGAGTATATATATAAAGCCGTCCTTATCTGTGCAGATGTCAATAATCTCACTGAACGGCTCCACACCGAAGCTTACCGCATCTATCATCCTTTCGGCATCGTACATCGGGCGGTTATATACCAGCTTACGCGTCGCGGAGCCGGTATTTTCCCAGTATGTATAGCTTTCATACGGCACATATGCGTCGCTCTCCGCCGAAACGGTCACCGCCGCGGTGAGCAGCAAAGCTGTCAGAAAGGCCGCAATACGCTTCAAAGGCTTGATTGTCATATATTACGCTCCCTTCTGCTATTCCTTTATTCCCGCGCTGGTCATCGCCTCCATAACGTTGCTCTGCGAGATAAGGTAAACCAGTATCGGGGGTATCATCATTATCACCGTCATCGCCATTGAGCTGCCTGCCCGCGCCATACCTCCGGCAGAAATCTGTGAGGTTATCATCGGAAGAGTTTTGAGTTCCTCGGTGAATATGGTGCTGTTGGGCGAGACCGCCCATATATCGCGGAAGCCGAAAAGCATAAGCGTCAGCCATGCCGGCTTGACGGTGGGCATCACGATATTCCAGAAGACCCTGAAATACCCCGCTCCGTCCATTTTGGCGGCTTCAAGCAGGGTGTCCGGCACATAGCCCTCTATATACTGCTTCATCAGGAACACGCCGAGCGTCGACGCCAGATGCGGCAGAATATATATCCAGTAGGTATCTATCAGATGAAGCTTTGCATACACAAGATAACATGGTATTGAAAGGGTATACGCGTTGAACATAAGGGCAAACTGTATCACCCAGAAATAAACCTTCCTGCCGCGGAACCTCCCCTTTGACAGCGCAAAACCCGCCAGCGAAGAGGATATTATGTAAAGAAATGTCGTGACAACCGCCACAAACAGGCTGTTCACTATATATCTTGAAAGGGGTATCTGCAGGTTGGAAAGCAGATCGGGCAGCGCGAGATAGTTGGTGATTGTCGGACGCTGCACAAAAAACCGCGGCGGGAATATGAGCAGCTCGTCAAGCGGCTTAAACGAGGTCATTACCGCATAAATCAGCGGCAGCATCGAAAAAAGACCGCCCAGTATCAGAAAGGCAAGATAAAAGAAATTGCCTATTTTAGAGCGCGTAAAGCGGCGGCTGAAGCTGCTTTTCTTCCTGAAAACCCTTGGGAGCGTTATACTTTTCATCGTTTACCTCCCCGTCATTGACAAAAGCTTGCCGACTATCAGACGTATCGAGAACATCATTGCGAAAAGCACCAGCGCTATCGAAGAGGCATAGCCGTATTCGAACCGCACCGTCGCAACGTCGGTCATATGCGACACCACCGTATCGACTGCATACTGTGTACTCGGAAAGCCTGCAAGTTCAATTGCTATCGAGCTTACCGAAAAGCTGCTCTGTATCTGCATAACCGCGGAAAACAAAAGCATATGCGACATGCTCGGAAGCGTAAGATACCGCAGCTCCTGCCAGCGGTTGCGTATTCCGTCTATCGCGCCTGCCTCGTAAAGATCCGAGCTTATATTCTGAAGCCCCGAAATATTCGAAAGGAAGGATATGCCCATGCTTGACCAAAGCTGCACGATTATGATTATAGGCATCAGATATTCCGGCGTTTTGAGCCAGTTCACCGGCTCGGTTATCACGCCCGCCGACAAAAGCAGGCTGTTGAGATAGCCGTAGCTTTCGCCGCTGAAAAGCACCTTCCAGATAAAATAGGCGTTTCCGACCAGCGACGGAGAATAAAACATAAATGAAAGCACCGTGCGCACGCCGGGTGAAAACTCGTTGACGAACCATGCCAGCACGAATGAAAGCAGAAAGCCCAGCGGACCCGCAATCACCGCAAAAACAAAGGTGTTTTTAACCACGGTGCCGAATACCTCGTCCACCGTGAACATGCGCTTGAAATTATCTATGCCGATAAATTCGGGAACCCCTAAAAGATCGTATGAGGTAAAGCTCAGCACCACCGAAGCCACTATCGGGATTATGGTGAAGAGAAGAAAGAACACCGAAAACGGAGCGAGCATCACAAATATCGGGGACTGCTCGCGCAGGCTGTTTATGCCGCCCGGTCTCTTTTGCTTTTTCATTTTCCGCCGCTCCTTTACTCGTATTCTTTAATCTTGCGCTGTATTTCCTCGTCTGCCACCTTAGACCATTTGACGACGGCATCCTTAGGATTGGTATTATCATTCATCACAGACCAGAAGGCCTGATCCACCGCTCTGGAAAGGTAGTAGCTCCCCGGGACCTCGGGCACCTCTTTTACCTTTTCCCACTGATTAAGCAGCGCCCCGAGATCGTCCGGATCCCATGAAAGGTTCTTGAAGGCCTCGACGTTTGAGGTGGGGATACGCCCGAGCATGCCGAGAACCGATTCGACATTGCGGGAATATCTCGTCTGCACTTCGGCTGAGGTCCACCATTTGAGGAACTCCCACGCCGCCTCCTTGTTATCGCTGCGCTCAACTATCGCGCAGCCCGTTCCGCCGCCGGCGACAAAGCTTTCGCCGCCTTCCGCGCCCGGCACGTTCGCCAGCGCCCAGCGCCCCTGTATCTCAGGCGCCGTGCTGTACAGCGTTATATAATTGGTATACGGCGCTATCCCGAGCGGCATTGAGCCGTTGCGGAAGCGGTTATAGAAATCCGCCTCGCGCAGATAACCGTAATCGCTGTACATCTCGGTCCATTCTTTAAATACCCTTATTCCCTCGACGCTGTTAATCGCTGTCGCATTAAGCTCGCTGTTATAAAGCGAGAGGCCGTTCTGCATCATAAGCGTAGGATAGAGATTAAGGCTTCCTATTCCGGTATTTACCGTTGTAGTGGTTGCTATCTGGGTATAGGGAACGTACACGCTCATATTATAGCGCTGTATAACGGTAGCGCAGTCTAAAAACTCATCCCATGTTTTCGGAGGCTCAAGTCCGAGCTGCTCCAATATATCAGTGCGGTAGAACATACAGAAAAACGTCTGCTGGTCGGGCAGCGCATACAATGCGCCGTTATAGCGGTAAGGCTCTTCCGCCCCCTCCATAAAGCGGCCGAGAACCTCCTCGCAGTCCTCAAACTGCGTAAGATCAGCCAATGCGCCGCGCATGCCGTAATTGACAGGCGCAGTACGCTCCAGATGAAGCTGGATATCCGGGAAATTGCCCGCCAGAAGACCGTTTATCAGTGTGTTGCTGACAATCTGAAGCTCGACCTCAATTCCTGTATCGGCGGTAAACGATTCCCTTATCAGCGAATCGAGCACCATTGTCTGATCACGGCCCCAGTTTATCCACAGCTTCAGCGAATCCTCACTTTCCGCCTCGCCCGTGGAATAGCCATGTATATAAGAGCCTAAAAGTCTTTCAAAGCCGAACCAGAAGCTCTGGAAGAAATTCGGCTCGTTCCATTCAAAATCAGAACCCGCGGGGCTTAAACGTATCTCGTCAAGCGTCAGCGGCATATTTTTCATCTCACCCAGCCATGAGCTGAGAGTGGTATACGTAGTATAAAAATCCTTGACATAAATATGTGCTATATAGGGCGCGTCCAGCATCTGCTGAATCACGCGGTTGGTATTTTTCATCGCAGCGGTATACTGACCGCCCTTCTTTCCGAATGCTTCAAGACCCTCCACCATGCTTTCAAGCTCTTCCTTTGCCGCAGAAAGAGTATCATTGAAGCCGGGTATCTGCCTGAAAAGCTCGTAATCGCGGTTAATATCCGGCGTTTCGCCGGTTATCATCACGATTTTAAGGTACAGATCTCCGAGAGTAGTTACAACGCGGTTCAGACGGTCGTAATAATCCGACATTTCACCCAGAGTCACTCCGAGCGAAAGGGTGTGCTCACCCTTTTCAAGCCGGATATAATACGGGGAATCCTCACCGCCGAATTCGTAATGCTGCCAGCCGGTGCCGTAATCAAAGCTGAGCCGTGCCGCTTCTGCAAACGGGGTTTTACCGTCTATCTTCAGATACCGCATGCTTTCGCCGTTTACAAGGTCGCTCTGCTTATAGCGGAAGCCCACTTTGTAATATCCGCTTTCCGGCACATAGAAATCCCAGGTGAGCTCCTGACCCGGCGACTGCCATGTGGTGCCGCCGATGCAGTTGATTTTTGTGATAAACGGATCTACCGGAGTCATTCCGGAATTGCCGTTCAGGGCTTTAGGTATCAGTGAGTTATCCGTTTTAAGATCGGCGTTCTCCGCCTGTATTATTACCGGCTCTCCGGCGGTTTCTTCGATTTGATAGCTTTCGGAAACCGTTTCATAAGGCTGAGGCTCCTCCGGAGCATATAGTCCGACCGACGCAACGGCTATTCCGTAGCCGTTTCCGCCGACGGTTACAACATGCCTGCCTGCTGTCAGCGCAAAACGGTAGGGCTCTGTTTCGACACCGCTTACATCCTCTGCCAGGCGGAAAACATATTCGCCCGTTTCGATCTGCTCTGCGGCTATCTCGTTGCCGTTTTTATCGCTGCGCGGCTGTTCGGAGGCATTTTTCCAGTCCCGGGTAAGGTGCATTGCTCCGGCTCCCTCAAAAGGGAAAGCGCCGTCTATTGACAGCGAATACTCTATATCCGGCCCGCTTTTAAGCGGAAGAAAGCTGATGCCGAAATTATAAAATGCATCCTCGGGGATATTAAATTCAAAAGAAAGCGAACCGCTGCCGTCCTCCCACACAAGAACATCGCGGCTGCCGGAATATTCGTCTTTTATTTCGGCGGCGCCGCCCGACACACTGCCGGCGGCGCCCGAAAGAACGATATTCTCATCGGCGCTTTTAAAGCCGTAAGACTCCAGATACCGATCATATTCCGAAGAATATTCCGTTCCGGATACCGCAGATACGCCGCTTCCCGCGTCCATAGACGCGGGAGCGGTATCGGCCGAAAAAGGCAGCAGACCCTCGGAAAGCATTATTGCCGCGGTAAAAACCGCTGTTATAGCCTTGAAAAATTTTTTCTGCATAGCTTTTCTCCCTTACTGCCGTTCGGCGAAATCAATTCTTATTTTTTATTCTTTTTACGCTTTTTTACAATAATTACCGTAGTAACGACCGCGGCTATTACCACAAGCGCGCCCGCAGCTGCCGCAATAATCAATACCAGGTTTATTCCGTTCTCTTCGCCCGCGGGTGACTTGGAGGGCTTGCCGGGGCTCTTTTCACCCGACGTTTCATTATTTACTGTCTCCTCCGTCGGCTCCTCTTCAGAGCCGCTTTCGGGTCTGTCGACCGTCTGCTCCGGCTCGGACGACATATTGCCGTCACTGTTGACAAGCGGCTTTACCGTTCCCGTTTTTCCGGTGGGCACCACCGAGAAATCGTCAAGGTAAAGATCCGTATCGGAATTTACCCTTACCAGCACATAAGGGGCGTCGGCGACAAATTTTACCGTAAACTCGCGCCATTCGTATTCGCCGAGATTGCTGTAGCCTACCGACGTTATATCGCCGTAATTTGAGTAAATGTGCGGATCGGACGCCGCCAGCAGCTCTACGCTGCCCGAAGCGCCGGCTGTCTCCGCCCCTATCCAGAAAATCATTTCATACTCGTTTCCGGGTACAAGAGGATTTTCATAGTTGAGCAGCAGCAGCGGCGTTTCCTCAAGACCTGCTATGGCATGCATTGACTTATTGCCGCCGTGCAGATTCTTAGGCGTGTAGTATATGTTTCCGGGACGGAACTGCTCGAATGCAATATTGTAATCGTACATTTCGTCCAGCAAAGATTCAAAGCCCTGCTCGAAGCCTACCTGAGTCCATTTGGCGTAAAGCACCATTTCATAGTCCGGGAAATAATTGAACGTATAAGGAATAATCTTATAGGAGCTTGTGTACCAGCCGTCGAAGCGGTAGCCGCGGTATACCGGAACCGGAAGATCGCCGGGATCCAGCTCCTGACCGGCAAAGCCGAACAACGATTCACATTCACTGCCGCCCTCGGAGGCAAACGAAAGCTCCAGCAGGTACGGGTCGTGGTGGCTCGAATACTGCTCGGCGTTTTCAAAGCAGCGCAGCACCGGCGAGCCGTCTTCAACCGTCATCCAGATATTGTCAAAGTCAAAGCCCGCCATTTTTGTTTTTGCCTGCTCGCCCTTCATAAAGGCTATGCCGAGGGAGCTTATTCCCTTGACCTTGCCCTTATTTCCGTCGATATAGGAATTTATGATCTGCGCGTTTGCCGCGCCGCTGTTTTCCATTATCGGATCGCGGTCGAGCGAAACAGAATAGCAGTTTTCAATCACCGACACATATCCGTTCCATGTATTGCCGATAAGTGTTCCGGCATAGCTGTCGCCCGAAAGCTCACCGGAGAAATAGCAGTTATCAAGCGACAGGGCGCGCGGGTTTCCGGCCACCAGTCCGCCGGCGAATTTTGCCTCGATATAAACGCTGTCGTCGGCGAAGCACTGGCTCATTACCGGATTGACATAAGTATCCTTATTATCAGTCGAATTATCGCCTATGGTCTGGCCGATAAAGGCTGCGGCGTAGCTGTCCTTGCCGCTGCTCGCCTTGCTCACTATATAGGAATCGGTAATGCCGAGCTTTTCGATAACGGCGCCTGTGACAACCTTTTGCAGCAGTCCGACAACGGCGTCGCTGGCATTGAAGTAAAGACCGGAGATAACATGACCGTCACCGTCAATATGGTGCTGGACGGCCGCACCGCGACACTGACCGTGACTGACACCGTGCCCCTGGCCAGTGTGCTCATCTGCGGCGACACGCCCAGCGCCTATGCAAGTAATTTCGATTGAGTCCGCGCCCGAAATGTGGTATACTATTATATTACAATAACCTGAAAAGGAGAGTACGTTTATGTCTA
>USHL01000071.1 GCA_900554525.1 uncultured Oscillospiraceae bacterium
ATGAAGAGGTGAACGGTTCTGTCCGCATTGGCTCTCCTGTTTCACTTGTGTGCAAGGGCCTGTCGATTTGTCGCCCTGATACCGATCGAATCATAGATTATCCAGAGCTCATCTCGCTTAATCGAGGGGTCTTATACGGCGTGTCGGGCGCAAACGGAAGCGGGAAAAGCACGCTTTTCAAGCTTATTTTAGGGCTTTATGAGCCCCATTCGGGCAGCATTACCGTTAATGGTTCAATATCTGCGGACGCCTCGGTCCGCGGACTGTTCTCCTATGTGCCGCAGGGCAATATGGTGCTATCGGGCACTATCAGGGAAAATCTCACGCTCTGCAACGGAGAAATAAGCGAGGAGCGTCTCATAAAGGCCGCCGAAACCGCCGATATATATGAGCTGATAAAAGAACTGCCGCTCGGTTTTGATACGCAGCTTTCGGAACGCGGGGCGGGACTTTCGGAGGGCCAGCTGCAGCGTATTTCGATAGCGAGAGCGTTGCTTGTCGGCGCTCCGGTGCTGCTGCTCGACGAGGCCACCTCGGCCCTTGACGAAGAGACCGAGACACGGGTTCTTTCAAATATAAAGCAAATGACAGATAAAACGGTGCTTTTTATTACTCACCGCAATACGAGTCTCAAGGTCTGTGATCGCATAGTGCATGTTGAAAATAAAAACTTTGCGGTGATAAAATAGTACCGTTTTAAGGGGGCGGTTATATGATAGATAAAAATACTTTAAAAACCGTAAACAAGGTTCGAAGATTAGCCTCAGCTTATGAATCGTATCTTTACTGTGAGAAGGCGAGGCTTGTCTGCGAAATATGTGAAATACCGGCGCCGGATACTCTCGAAGAAAAAGCGCGCTTCCGCTCGGAAGTGCCTGACGAAGGCTGGCGCGGTGTTTCTTTCGGCGAGGAATGGGGAGGCGATTATGTATATGCCTGGTTCAGGGCAGTCTATACCGTCGGCAGTGAAACGGCGGGTAAACGGCTTTATCTGATTTCGGGGCTCGGAGAGGCTGAGGGGCTGCTGTTTATAAACGGAAAGCCGTCTGGACTTTTTGATTACTGCCCGGAAATACCGGGAAATTCCGCACGTCTGCATAAGGCTCAGCCACTGACCGACGGAGCCGCCGAGGGAGAAAAATTTTCTCTCGCGGTAGAGGCATATTCCGGTCATACGCTTTACGGGACTATGCCTTACGAAAACGAGCATAATAATCCCGGCAACTTCTATCCGGTTAATACGCGGAGGGTGTATAATGGGCTTATAGTGGCCGAGCGTGATGATATCGTCGATGAATTTCTTAAAAACCACCGTATACTTTTTCAGCTGCTCGACACTGCCGGCAGTGATACGCTCGAATACGCCGAGGCGGTAAAAACTGCCTGCCGCGTATTTGCCGTTGTCCCGCAGTTTCCGTCGGAGGAAGAGTCTGCCGTTTTACATCCGTCTCTTTTAAAGGCGGTGGAGATTATGAAAGAGCTGACCTGCCGTAAATGGGAAAGCGGCCGCAGCCTCGGATACATAGGTGTTATCGGACATTCGCATCTTGATACTGCCTGGCAGTGGCCGGTAAGAGAAACTCTTCACAAGGCGGCAAGGACTTTTTCAAACGCCCTGCGCGTTATGGAACATAATCCGGAGTATAAATTTATCCAAAGCTCGGTGGTATATATCGACTGGATGAAAAAATACTACCCCGATATTTTTGAAAGCATAAAGCGCCGGACCGCTGAGGGGCGCTGGGAGCCGAACGGCGGCGCATGGGTTGAATGCGACAACAATATGCCGGGCGGAGAATATATCATCCGCACTTTTTTGAGAGGTCAGCTTTATACAAAGGAAAATTTGGGATATACTGCCGATTCGTTCTGGCAGCCCGATACTTTCGGTTATTCTGCTTCTATACCTCAGATACTGAGGGGCTGCGGGATAAAGAATTTTCTTACCACAAAGCTATCCTGGAACGAATCGAACAGATTCCCTTACGACAGCTTTATCTGGCGCGGTATTGACGGAAGCGAGGTGCTCACACATTTTAATCTGACGCATTGCTGGCCGGATATCAAGACTGTACGTGAAAACGCTTTGCCGTCGATACGTCATAAAGATGCGAGCGATATGAAACTGCTGGCATACGGTTTCGGAGACGGCGGAGGCGGACCGAGCTATGATATGGCGGAGTCCGCGGCAAGGATCCGCGATATGGCGGGACTTCCGGAGATTGAGACTGTTACAGTCAGCAGATTTATGGAAAAGCTTTCTGAGAGAGCGGATGAGCTTCCGGTATATTCGGGGGAGCTTTATCTCGAGCTGCATCGCGGCACACTTACACAGATGCATGATATCAAGCGCTCCAACCGTATGCTCGAAAAGGAAATACACAATTTTGAACTGCTCGGCGTTATTACCGGAAATCGCGATATGAGTGCGGCAAGGGCGGCGCTGGACACACTGCTTATAAATCAGTTTCACGATATTCTGCCGGGAACCTGCATCGGCGAGGTCAACGACGTTGCCGTTCATCAGAATTACCAATCGGTATCGGCGCTTAAAAATACGGCGGAAGGCTGGTTTCACGGCGGGAAAGAGGGCATAACTGTCTTCAATCCGCTTTCTTGGGAACGTAAAGACCAGCTTATATTGAATGAAACCGGCTTTACACCGAAAGGTTATGTCTGTCAGAAATACACCGATACCGAAGGCACGGAAAAGCTTGCCGTCGGCGGAGTGAAAATACCGTCACTTTCGCTTTTGAGTCTCTCTGACGGGGAACCGGTTACGGCGGAAAGTCCGTTTATTGTAAGCGGTGATATGATAAGCACGCCTTTTGCCGATATAATCTTTAAGAACGGAACAATCGTTTCATATATAACCAAAAGCGGCTTTGAGGCGGTGCGTGACAGCCGCAGGCCGTTCAATACGCTTTATTACGGGGAAGATATTCCGGATATTTGGGATAACTGGGATATAGATTACGACCAGAGGTTTAAAATGCATCCCGTTACCGAGTGCGAAAGCAGTAAGATAGTAAGCTGCGGAGCCCTGCAGCTTAGAATCCGCGTCGTGAAAAAACTTGACAGATTCAGCAAAATTACGCAGGACATAGTTTTTTATGCTGACAATCCGCGTATCGACTTTGAAACGGCGGTTGATTGGCATACGCCGCACAGGCTTTTAAAGGCAGGCTTTGACGCCGCCGTGATGTCAGATACTGCGCGTTACGAAATGCAGTTCGGCTATGTAAAGCGCCCGACTCATGAAAATTATTCAACCGATAAAACACAGTTTGAGGTCTGTAACCATAAATGGACCGACCTTTCTGACAGCCGTTTCGGTGTTTCTCTGCTTAATGACTGTAAATACGGTATTTCGGTTTCTGGCTCGGATATGCGCCTTACCCTTCATAAGGGCGGCTGCCGCCCGGATATATCCGGCGACGAGGGTCATCATATCTTTACATATTCACTTCTGGTTCATGAAAGCGGATTCGGTACCGCTTCGGTTATACGTCCGGCTTATGAGCTTAATTATCCGGTTTGCGCCTACCGCGGCGCCGGAATAAGCCGCAGCCCGCTCTTTACCGCCGACAGTGAAAATGTCATAATAGAAACGGTAAAGTTTTCAGAGGACAGCGAGGGTGTAATTCTGCGGCTTTATGAGACAGAGGGCTCCCGCGCGGTTTGTAAAATAAAGACTTCTCTGAATGCCGCGATGGCGTTTGTAACAGATATGCTTGAACAGCCGGAGAAAGAATTAGAGCTCGAAAACGGTGAGTTCCTTTTACAATTCCGCCCGTTTGAGATAAAGACGGTAAAGCTGATTTAAAGGAGAAATATATGATAATCTCAACTTTTTATGATCATCTTAAAGCGGCATCGGATGAAACGGGACTGTCGATAGAGAAAATCGGCGAAATGTGTCTTGAAATCGGTATTTCTGCCTATGAAGCCACAGAGCGGCAAATTTTCAGTGATGATATAAAAAAGCTGAAAGGTGCCGGCATGCGGATTAACAGTATGCCGGTGCACTGCGATCTTTTGCATAATCCGTCGCTCGATTATGCAAAGCAAATAGTTGAAAGTGCGGTCGAAGCGGGAGCTGAAACAATACTTGTGATTCCCGGCAATTTTACTGTGAATGACGATCGCTCAAAGGTTCTTGAAGCTTCATTGGAACCAATCGATTATATAATAAATGCCGCAGGGCATGAGGGGATAGCCGTCGGCATGGAGGATTTTGACGGCAATATGTCTGCAAATTTAGGACTGGCAGGGGTGAAATGGTATCTTGACCGTTTGCCGGGGCTTACCTGTATCTTTGATACCGGTAATTTTATTTACGCGGGCGAAGATGTACTGCAAAATTATAAGGAATTAAAGCCTTTTATTACAAAACAGGTGCATTGCAAGGACCGCGGGCTTTCAGGACGCGAAGGCGAAAAACCGTTAGTATGTCTGAACGGTGAAAAGCTTTATCCTGCGGCGGCGGGAAAGGGCATAATCCCAATAGGGAAAATAGTCGGAGATCTTGCAGAAAGCGGCTTCGACGGCAGTCTGACAGTAGAAGTGTACGGCTCTGCGAAACCATGGAAAGATATTGCCGAATCGGCTGAATATCTTAGATATGTTATAAGTAAATTTCATATATAATAAAATCTGTACCGTACCGAACCTCATTTTGCAGCTTTGGTTCAGAGCGGTCCTGACGCAAATGATCGGAGTTTTCGGCTTTGTGTAGCGACATAGCGCAAACGGTATGATCCAGATTAATTTGTAATAAAGGAATGATAGCTGTGATAGAAAAAGGTATGAAAGCGCCGGAGTTTACTTTGCCGGATAAAGACGGGAAGAAGGTTTCGCTGTCAGATTTCAGGGGCAAAAGGGTGCTGCTGTATTTTTATCCTAAAGATAATACTCCGGGCTGCACCAGGCAGGCTTGTGCATTTGCGGGGCTGTATAAAGAATTTCGGAGTAAAGGGGTCGAGGTCATAGGCATAAGCCGCGACAGCACGGCTTCACATATAAAATTTGCCGAAAAATACGGTCTGCCCTTTATACTGCTTTCAGATCCTGAGCTTAGTGTGATACAGGCTTACGGAGTCTGGCAGGAAAAGAAGCTTTACGGAAAGACAAGTATGGGCGTAGTGCGCACTACCTTCGTAATTGACGGAGACGGTATTATAGAAAAGGTTATGCCGAAGGTAAAGCCCGATACAAATGCCGCAGAGATTCTGGCTGAGCTTTGAGTTTATATTTAATAATGAGAACGTAATGATTAAACAGAAAATTGCGGAGCAAAAGATGGTCTCAAATAATCTGAATTAGTGAAATAAATGCCTGATTATGTTAGGTGAGAAAAAAGTCCGGACGCGGTCTGCATCCGGACTTTTTATAAATGTATTACCAAAAAAGAGTGAATGTCAGCGCAGGCTCAGGCACCGGCATTTCATACTCCGGAGCGTACCTCATCAAATTCTTTCTGAATCTTTTCGGAAGGCGGCGCTGTCAGTAAAGAAACCAGTATAATACATAAAGCAGAAAATAAAAACGCGGGTAAAAGCTCATAAATGTCCCAAATTCCACCAAGCGGCCTGATAAGCAAATTCCAGATAAATACCATACTGCCTCCGCCGATCATTCCTGCAATAGCGCCGGCACGGTTAATACGTTTCCAGAACAGACTCAGAAGCATCAAGGGCCCAAAGGTTGCGCCGAAGCCTGCCCACGCGAAGCTGACAATAGTAAAAATCACGCTGTTTTCATCCAGAGCGATGATGACAGCTATTATGGTAATCACCAGCAGCGTAATGCGTGAAATCCATAAAACCTGCTTGTCTGTAGCATTCCGGCGCATAAGGCTCTGGTAAATGTTTTTGGAAAATGCGGAAGCCGCAATAAGCAGATATGAGTCGGATGAACTGATTGTAGCGGCAAGAATACCTGCCATAACCAGTCCGGCTAACAGCGGAGGCAGCAATCTTGTAGAAAGCACAATAAAAATATTTTCTGCTGAAGATTCGGTAGTCAGCGCATCGGGATATAATGAACGGCCCATGACTCCGATAAATACGGCTACAACTAAGGAGATAACAACCCAAACAGTCGCTATGCGGCGTGAACTCGTTAATTCTCGTTCTGTGCGGATGGCCATAAATCTGAGAAGAACCTGTGGCATACCAAAATATCCAAGTCCCCATGCCAGCGCGGAAACAACGCTGAGAAAGCTGTAACTTTCAGCCGCTCCGAATTGCGGAACGCCGTTTACAACCTGTTGTACGCCGTCCTCTGTAACCGGTGCGGCGATACCGAAAAACTCAAGAAAACCCGGAATGGATTTGACATTGTCTATTACAGCTCCCAGACCGCCTGCCGCTGCAGTGCCGGTCACAACTACAACAATAAGTGCTATAATCATAACAATTGCCTGCATGAAGTCTGAAGCGCTCTCTGCCAGAAAGCCTCCTATGATAGTATAAACGAGCACAAAAACGGCGCCCACAATCATCATCGGAACATAATCAAGACCGAATAAGGTAGAGAACAGCTTACCGCAGGTGACAAGACAGCTTGCTGCATATACTGTGAAAAAGATAAGTATAAAAAGAGCGGAAACCGTCATAACAACTTTACTTTTTTCATGAAAACGATTTGAAAAGAATTCCGGCAGCGTAATGGCATTTCCGGCTTTTTCACTGTATCGGCGCAGCCTTTTTGAGGTAATAAGCCAGTTTACGTATGTTCCTGCTGCAAGCCCGATAGCGGTCCAGGCTGCATCCGCAATTCCGCACCAATATGCGATACCGGGAAGCCCCATAAGCAGCCAGCCCGACATATCCGAAGCTTCTGCACTCATAGCAGTTACCCAAGGCCCAAGGGTACGTCCGCCGAGAAAATAAGCTTCTGAGTCCTTGTTCGCTTTTCTTGCAAACATAATACCGATTACGATTACCACGGCCATATAAACAGCCATTGTAATCATAATCTGAACTGTGTTTTCCATACTCTCCTCCGATCCCCAAATAAAATCGGGTTAATTATTATAAGTAATATTATATTGTATTGTCAT
>USHL01000072.1 GCA_900554525.1 uncultured Oscillospiraceae bacterium
ACCATTTGTCCTTAAGGGTTTTCAGTACGTTGGTCTGTGAAAGATGGTAGCCGATAATAAGCATCGGCAAAGGAGTATAAATCGCTGCCATGTAATCAAGCGCCGAGCTTATCATGCCCGGAAGAGGTATTGAAAATACAAATATAACAAGGCCGGCCGCTAGCCCGATAAGACCCGGATTGATAGCAAGCTTTTTCGGGGATATGTACTTTTTGTCACCGCTCATCAGAAAGACACCGTAGCTCCAGACCACCAAATTAAACATTACAACATAGGCCGAACCGTAAAGCATTCCGTCGGCGCCTAACAGCACCTGCTGAAGCGGCAGTGACATAAAGCCGGCATTGGCGAATATCGTGCCGAAGCGCAGCACCCGCTCGCGCTTTTTATCCTTTGCATGAAAAATGAGCGTGCTCAAAGCTATCATCAGGACCTGCACTAAAAGAGTCAGCCCGAATGCCAGCGCCAGGGATTTCATAATTTCACTGCTGTACTCCCGCACCAGCGACTTAATGATAACACAGGGGGTAACGATTATAAGCGCTATATCGGTACAGCATTTAGCGCCCTCTTCGGTCATGATACCGGCTTTGCCGGCGCCGAAGCCTATCATTATCATAATCAGGAGAATACAGACCTGCGAAAGAACGGTTAAAAACATTACTTGACACTCTCGGCGAATTTTTTGAACGCCTCTATCCCCTCTGCGTTTCTCTTAAATACACCGGCGTCGGACAGCACCTCCGAAAAGACAAGGCCTATCTCATTACGAAGTATGCCGCTGATATTATCCTTGTTTATATCGGGATATTTCGACCTGATTACTTCCGACCATTCGGCATGCTTTACAAGCTCGGGGTCGGCGGAAATATCGGAGCCGTTCAGCATTGCCGCCTCAAGCCGCTCCATTTCTCCTTTAAGACGCGACGGAAGCACGGCAAGCCCCATAACCTCGATAAGCCCGATATTCTCTTTTTTGATATGATGAAGCTTTGCATGCGGATGGAAAACACCCAGCGGATGCTCTTTGGTGGTTATGTTGTTGCGGAGCACCAGATCAAGCTCGTAGCTTTCGCCGTTTTTGCGCGCAATGGGAGTTATTGTATTGTGCGGCTCGCCGTCGGTTTCGGCAAACACAAAAACGCTTTCATCGGTATATGAGCGCCAGGCTTTAAGAATTTTATCCGCCAGCTCGACCAGTCTTTCCGGATTCGGCGAGGAGGTGCGTATTACCGACATAGGCCACTTAACGATGCCGCATTCAACATCGGAAAAGCCGCTGAAGCTTAAGGGATATTCGACCTTCGCCTTCGCCATTGCAAAGGTATAGCGGCCCCCCTGAAAATGGTCATGGCTTAAAATCGAGCCGCCTACTATCGGCAGATCGGCGTTTGAGCCGACAAAATAATGCGGGAACTGACTCACAAAATCAAGCAGCTTTTTAAAGGTATCGCGGTTTATCGCCATAGGCGTATGCTTTGAATTGAAGACTATGCAGTGCTCGTTATAGTAAACATAGGGGGAATACTGAAAGTACCATTCACTGCCGTTTACCGTCACGGGAATTATGCGGTGGTTCTGCCTTGCGGGGAAGTTGAGCCGGCCGGCATAGCCCTCGCACTCACGGCAGAGCATGCATTTGGGGTAGCCCGCCTGAGGCGCGTTTTTGGCGGCGGCAATGGCCTTCGGGTCCTTTTCGGGCTTAGAAAGATTGATGGTTATGTCCAGGTCGCCGTATTCGGTGGCGGTCACCCATTTTATATCCTTTGAAACGCGGTAGCGGCGTATGTAGTCGCTGTCGCAGCTCAGTTTGTAAAAATAATCGGTAGCCGCTTCTGGCGACTGGTCGTAAAGCACCTCAAACTCCGCAGTAACCTCGCTCGGACGCGGCATCATAGCCCCCATAAGCTTAGTGTCGAACAGGTCGCGGTGAACGATGCTGTCTTCAATAATGCCTTTTTCAACGGCATAATCCAAAAGCTCCTTTAAAGTGCCTTCAAGGTCAACCACGCAAAAATCCTCAGAACAGTCAAATTCGTCAAGGCCGAGTACTTCCAGTATACGGTTGGTGACATAAACTTCGTCGCGCGCCGTAAACAGCCCCTTTTCCAGCCCGTAGCATACTAACTTTCTGACACTGTTATCAATCATATTCCTTAAACTCCCATATTTTATTCAATTAAATTATACTTCTTTTGAAGACGGCTGTCAATTATAATACACAGGGATTTCTAACGCTCGGGATTTTCTGAATCGAAGCTACGCCGCAGTCGCTCTTTGAGTTCCCTTGGAGCGACGCTTAAAATAAACCGCGCAAAATTAAAAGCACGGGCCGAAGCCCGTGCATAACCTTAAAGCGAGCCCCGGTAAAAAAGCCCGCGGGTATATTTTACATCCGCCGCCGCGCCGTTCATATAAGCCTTGATGACCTCCGACGCACGCGCGGCCGTTTCGCCGGTAAAATAAAGCAGAACAAAATCCAGCCCGGCAGCCCCGTCCATACGGTCGGCCAGCCATATCGGCACCGAGTTGAGCAGCTCGCTGTAGCCCATGCGGCACCGCACCCGAAATTCGGTTCCCAGACGGTCGGTAATGACTCCCCCGCCGCGGCAGCTTTCACAGCTCCGCCCGTTTTTCAGCGGACAGTTCCTTGTCAGCATAAGCGGAATATTTCCGTATGCGACTATGCCCTTCGGCATCGGCGCCGCCAGCTTTACCGCATCTGACAGCAGAATTTCGTTTGAAAGCAGCACCGCTTCCGCCCCGAATTTCCTCGCCGCCGCGGCCGCCGCGGAATTGCAGATATTAAGCCCCGTATCGGCTATTACGCCAAGCCCCGACGCCTTTGCCAGTCTGACCGCCGAAAGATTTCCGCAGAGCGCCGACCTGAAGCCCTGCGACTTAAAAAGCTCCAGCCGTTCCGAAATACGGCGCTCGCTCACTATGCCGCGCGGAATTTCGGCTATCAGCGGAATTTCCGTTTCAAGACCCTGCCAATCATTTTCAAGCGGAAAAACAATCGCGGAAACGCCGTCAAGCTTTTCCGGTATCTGAGTCGAATTTTCAAAACGCACGGCAAGCTTCGGCCCGCCTGCCGAATTTATGCTTTTAAGCTCCAAGGCGGGTCCCGCAATATTCTCTGCGGCGGCGGTATTGACGTCAGGTGCATAATCCGCATATGACGGCGGATGCTTTACCGCGGCTCGCATACGGTCAAGCTGCTCCGCTGCACTTCTTCTGAGAGCGTTAAGCTCCCCCGCACGCACAAACAGCCCGCCGTCTGCCTCTACCGCAATTTCCGTATTATACGGCGTAGAGCCGAATTTATCAAGCCCCGCCTTTAAGCTTTGGGCATCGGCCGCCGAATTTACCGCTTTCTGCGGCACCTCACCGTATACCTCAGCGCGGTTCACACCGTCGTCAAGCGAGAAGCTTATCGGTTTTCCTACCCTTACGCTCAGCCTTGCTTTGACCGCAACGCTCCGCCGCTCTGCGCGGTAAAGCTCATGCAGCTTCGGAAAGGCAAGAGCCGCCGCCGAAACGTCTTCTTTCGTTCTGACACCGAACATATCACGTCCGGTTTTTGACTCATAATACCCCGCCGTAAAGCCGGACCGTGAAAAAACATTTTTAAGGGTTTCCTCAGTGTCGGGTGACACCGTTCCGTTATCAAGAGCGTCTCGGCAGGCCGAAACCGCCGCCGCAACATATTCCGGGCGCTTCATTCTTCCCTCTATTTTAAAGGAAGAAACGCCTATGGACTCAAGCTCTCTTATGTATCTGAGCAGTGAAAGATCCTTAAGGCTCAGGTCATAGCCGGTTCCGCCGTCGACCGCAAAGGGCAGTCGGCAGGGGCCGGCACACAGCCCTCTGTTGCCGCTGCGCGAGCCTAAAAAAGCAGACATAAGGCACTGGCCCGAAACCGCCATGCACAGCGCGCCATGCACAAAAGCCTCGACCTCTATGCCGAGCCGTTCCGCCTCGCGGCAGAAAGCCTTTAATTCCGCCGACGACATTTCCCGCCCTGCCACTACGCGGGTAAAGCCCATCTCTTTTAACAGGCGCAGAGCCGCAGGAGAATGAACCGAGCACTGTGTAGAAGCGTGCAGCCGAAGCCCGGGTATAAGACGGTGCAGTGCCGATGCCAAACCCCAATCCTGAATGATTATGCCGTCGATACCGTAATTATATGCATCGCGCGCCAGTGCGAACGCCGGCTCCAGCTCGTTTTCTTTCAGCATTATATTAAGGGCGAGGTACACCTTCACTCCCCTTATATGGCAATATTCCGCCGCGCTTTTAAGCTCCTGCACATCAAAATTCTGCGCGCCCCGTCTTGCGGAAAACTCCTTTGCGCCGAGATATACCGCGTCCGCGCCGCTCCTCACGGCGGCGGTGAGCATTTCGCCGCCGCCTGCGGGGGCCAGTATCTCCGGCTTTAAGAGACCGCTCATTTATCGTCCAGCCTCATTTGCTTTCCGGCGTATCCGCCATTTTCGGCCTCCAGCCGCGCAATCCTGCGCCGCAGTGTCTCATTTTCCTTTTTAGCTTTTTTTGCGTCGTCAAGCGATTCAAGGGCCGCCATTACCGCCACCATCGTAGTGGAAATATAAGGATTCTGTTTGGTGATATACCTCAGCTTATTTTCAAGCTCGCTGCCGAGCTCCTCCAGATACTCCGCCGGCTCATCGCTTCTTACTTTATAGTTGATTCCGCCGACAGTGATTTTGATTTCATTGGCCATTATACTTCCCCCTTTTTCTTTTATAATAACCGATTTTCGCTCAAATTTAAAGTATTTTTTCCGCTTTGCTTTACAAAAAAGGCGCAAATTGATATAATGTAACCATTGGAGGGAAACCAAATGAAATATCTTGTTTTACTTTGTGACGGCATGGCCGACACCCCGAACGCCGCTCTCGGCGGAAAAACGCCTATGGAGTGCGCCGAAAAGCCGTTAACGGATAAGCTTGCCAAGCTTTCCAAGGCAGGCCTGTGCCGCACCGTAGCCGAGGGACTGAAGCCCGGCAGCGATGTCGCCAACCTTTCGGTTATGGGCTATGACCCGAAAATCTGCTACACCGGCCGCTCCCCGCTTGAAGCGGCCTCTATAGGTGTTGACCTCGCCGACACGGATGTTGCCCTGCGGTGCAACATAGTAACCCTTTCCGGTGAGGAAAGCTATGCCGACAAAACAATGGTGGATTACTGCGCCGGCGATATTTCAACCGAAGAGGCGCGCGAAATCATCAGCTCGGTCGAAGAGGCCTTCGGCAATGAAATTTATAAATTTTACAGCGGGGTCAGCTACCGTCACTGTCTGGTAGTCAAGAACGGCACCACCGAGCTCGGTACCATGACGCCGCCGCACGACATCAGCGGTAAAGTTATAGGAAGTTATTTAAGCAAATCCGAAAACGCCGCTCCGCTTATAGAGCTTATGAAAAAAAGCTATGAGCTTTTGAAAGATCACCCGGTAAATCTCGCCCGACGCGCCAAAGGACTTAACGAAGCCAATTCCATCTGGCTGTGGGGCGAAGGCCGAAAGCCTCGGCTTGAAAACTTCCGTGCCAAAAACGGCGTTTCAGGCTGTGTGGTAAGCGCTGTCGACCTCTTAAAGGGCATAGGTATCTGCGCAGGTATGGATACTCCCGTAATACCCGGCGCCACGGGTTATATCGATACCGATTTTGAGGGCAAGGCTCAGGCGGCGATAAACGCCTTTAAGGGCGGCACCGACCTTGTTTACCTGCATTTTGAGGCGCCTGACGAGTGCGGTCACCGCGGAGAAGCCGAAAACAAGGTTAAAGCCATAGAATACATCGACCGCCGTGCGCTTGCGCCTGTCTTAGAATATCTTGATTCCTGCGGTGACTGCTACCGCATACTTATTATGCCTGATCACCCGACCCCGCTCGACATTATGACACACTCGCCGGAGCCGGTGCCGTTCATCATTTACGACAGCCGCAAGGCGGAAAACGGGATTTCCTCATTCACAGAAAAAAACGCCGCCGAAACCGGATTTTTTATAGACCACGGACCGGATATTATGAATATGCTTTTGGAAAAATAATAAAAAGTGAACGGAAATATCCGTTCACTTTTTTCATTCAGAAATCATTTATTTTTACCGCATCGTCAAAATCAATAGCAGAGCCGTCGCCGTTATGGACAAACCTGAAGGCGTAGCCGTATTCCGGCGAAGGTGTAAAAGCCTCCAGCTCACCGTCGGTCATCTGGACCAGAAGCACGCTTTCCGGCATTTTCACGCCCTCCCCCTCATAGCTGAAGGTTTCTATTTCATAGAATGTATACCCGAGCTCCTTAAGCCGCTTATATTCAGCCGTTTTTTGCTCCTCTGTCGCCTCTCCTTCATCTGAGAAAATATCAATCGCCAGCACGAACACCGCGTCTTTGCCTTTGTAATGCTCCCTCGCCGCCTCGACATCCATAAAGCAAAAATATTCTCCGTTTTCGGGTGTTTTATAGCTTGATGATATTTGCCCGCCCGCCTTATACTCCGTAACGGTTGTTGTTTTAAGCCCGCCGCTCGCTTTATTTTCGCTTATCTTTTCGGAATCCGCCGCGCCGGTTTCGGCTGAGCTTTTACTGCCGGCAGAGTCAAAACCGATATTCTGCCGGAAAATCACTCCTGCCAGCACCGCTATGCAGACGCAGGAAAGCGCCGCGGCAGTTCTTTTGGCAAGCTTCCGCCTCTGTCTTTTAGCGGCGTTGTAGGTCTCGCGCCGCTCAAACAATTCTTCGGCAATTTCATTATAATTCTTCATAACAATAGCCCTCCTTTAAAAGTTCGGTCTTCAATGCTTTTTTCGCGCGCCAAATAAGCGTTTCTGTCTGATGGCGGGTCTTTTTCATAATTTCCGCGGCAGACGAATTGTCAAAGCCCTCAAAGCAGATAAG
>USHL01000073.1 GCA_900554525.1 uncultured Oscillospiraceae bacterium
AGCTTTTCCGCGCAGAACGGACGGTAAAGGCGTACCTTTACGATACCGACCTTTTCACCCTTGGCGGTCAGATAATCGATGACCTCCTCCGCAACGTCGCAGACGGAGCCCATAGCGATGATTACCTTTTCGGCGTCGGGTGCGCCGTAATAGTTGAAGAGCTTGTAATCCGTACCGATCTTGGCGTTGATCTTGTCCATATACTTTTCAACAACCGCCGGAACGGCGTCATAATACTTATTGCAGGCCTCGCGGTGCTGGAAGAAAATATCGCCGTTTTCATGAGAACCGCGCATTACCGGATGCTCCGGATTAAGAGCGCGCTTTCTGAAAGCCTCGACAGCCTCCATATTGCACATTTCCCTGAGGTCGTCATAATCCCAGACCTGAATCTTCTGTATCTCGTGAGAGGTACGGAAGCCGTCAAAGAAGTTGATGAACGGGACGCGGCTTTCAATAGAAGCCAGATGAGCTACCGGGCCTAAGTCCATAACCTCCTGAGTGTTGGTCTCGGCGAGCATAGCAAAACCGGTCTGACGGCAGGCGTAGACATCGGAGTGGTCGCCGAAGATGTTGAGCGCGTGGGAAGCCACGCAGCGTGCCGAAACATGGAAAACGCAGGGAAGCAGCTCGCCCGCGATCTTATACATATTCGGGATCATAAGTAAAAGTCCCTGTGAAGCGGTGAAGGTGGTGGTAAGCGCACCGGCCGCCAATGAACCGTGAACGGTACCCGCGGCGCCTGCCTCGGACTGCATTTCGGCAACATTTACGGTAGTGCCGAATATGTTTTTAAGCCCCTGAGCGGACCACTGATCAACATAGTCAGCCATCGGGCTGGACGGGGTGATCGGGTAAATTCCCGCCACTTCGGTAAACGCATAGGCAACATGTGCCGCGGCGTTGTTTCCGTCCATAGTTTTGAATTTTCTGGCCATTGAAAATCCTCCTGTAATAATATTCAATGAGACAAGAATAGAATACAATGAATTTTAACGTCTCATACGCTATTAATAATAACACTTTTTCGTCTGTATGTAAATATTAAATCTCTAAAATCTTAACATTCAGTCGAAAATGTTTTTTGTATAAATGTTTGCTTTTAAAAATTTTTTTCAAAAAAGGGTTGACAAACCGTAACGCAGGTGTTATAATAACCAAGCTGTCCGAGAGAACAGCTCAACAGTTGGTGTTGATTGCGGCGAGGGTCCACCTGTTCCCATACCGAACACAGAAGTTAAGCTCGCTTGCGCTGAAAATACTTGGCGGGAAGCTGCCCGGGAAAATAAGTAGATGCCAACACAAAAAGCCGTGCTTTAAAAGCACGGCTTTTCTCTTTATTGCAGCATCGGAGCGCAAAAAGCTCAAAAAACCGGACGGCATTAATACCGTCCGGTTTTCGTATTAATCAATAGTTTTCCTTGCGCACCTCAAAGAAGCTCTGCGGATGAGCGCAGACCGGGCAGACCTCGGGAGCCTTCCTGCCGATGACGAGATGACCGCAGTTGCGGCATTCCCACATAACCTCGCCGCTTTTTTCAAATACTGCCTTCATCTCAACGTTGTTGAGCAGAGCGCGGTAACGCTCTTCGTGGGATTTTTCGATAGCGGCGACCATCCTGAACTGAGCGGCAAGCGCGGTGAAGCCTTCTTCCTCAGCGTCCTTGGCGAAGCGGTCGTACATATCGGTCCATTCGTAATTTTCGCCTTCGGCGGCATGCAGAAGGTTGGCAGGTGTGTCGCCGAGCTCTCCCAGCGCTTTGAACCAAAGCTTCGCGTGCTCCTTTTCATTGTTTGCGGTCGCCTCAAAAATGGCGGCTATCTGCTGGTAGCCTTCCTTTTTAGCGACTGATGCGAAATATGTATACTTATTCCTTGCCTGAGACTCGCCGGCAAAGGCCTCCATAAGGTTTTTTTCGGTTTTTGTTCCCTTTAATTCCATTGTTTTTTCCTCCTTTTATAAGATAATTTGATTATAGCATATATCCGCCGCTTTTTCCAGCTTTTTTTGTGCTTGACAGCCGGTTTCTTTTATGCTATAATCGGCATTGTAAAGTTTTTTCCTTTACAGAGGTGTGCTATGCCTAAGGACTTTCACATTTCAGAGCTGCTCGACGTGTACGGCGCCTTTCTCAACGAAAAACAGAAAGCGCTCACCGAGCATTACTATAACGATGATCTTTCCCTTTCCGAAATCGCCGAAAACGAAGGCATCACCCGGCAGGGAGTGCGTGATCTTATAAAGCGCGCCGAACAGCAGCTGCTGTCGCTTGAGGAAAGCTGCGGCTACTGCCGAAGCTTTACCGAGCTAAAAGAGCTGTCCGCAAAAGCGCGCGCCGGCGACCGCGCCGCGGCGGCGAGGATTTTCGATATTATAGACGAATTGTAAGCCGCTAAAGCATATATGCGGGAGTATTTGTTTCCGCCGCTTTCGGTACATTTTAAATATTACAGCGAATTTCAAGGAGTAAGATATGGCGTTTGACAATTTAACCGACAAGCTTTCGGGCGTTTTTAAGCGCCTGCGTTCAAAGGGCAAGCTCTCTGAAGCCGACGTCAAAACCGCGATGCGGGAGGTGCGTCTCGCGCTTCTGGAGGCCGACGTCAACTACAGGGTGGCAAAGGACTTTACAAATACCGTTACCGAAAAATGCATCGGCGCCAACGTAATGGAAAGCCTTACCGCCCCTCAGATGGTTATAAAAATCGTCAAAGAGGAGCTTACCTCGCTGATGGGCAGCGAGCAGGCTAGGCTCAAAACCGCCAACCGGATTCCGACCGTCATTATGATGTGCGGTCTTCAGGGCTCGGGTAAAACCACCCATTCGGCAAAGCTTGCGAAATATCTTAAAGCCCAGGGGCACCGCCCGCTGCTTGCGGCCTGCGACATCTACCGTCCCGCCGCAATAGAGCAGCTCAAGGTGGTAGGCAAAGCGGTGGATACGCCAGTATTTGAGCTTGGCACCGAAAAGCCTGAGATAATCGCCAAAAAGGCGGTGGCACATGCCCGCGATTACGGCAACGACTTTGTAATTCTCGATACCGCCGGACGTCTTCATATAGATACCGAGCTGATGGACGAATTAAAACGCATCACCGAAACTGTCGAAGTAAACGATATTCTTTTAGTTGTCGATTCAATGGTCGGTCAGGACGCGGTCAACATCGCCAAGGCGTTCAATGATATTCTGGAAATTGACGGAATAATTCTGACAAAGCTGGACGGCGACACCCGCGGCGGCGCGGCGCTCTCGGTGCGCGCGGTAACCGGCAAGCCGATAATGTTCACGGGTGTAGGCGAAAAGCTGGACGAGCTGGATGAGTTTCATCCCGACCGTATGGCGTCGAGAATCCTCGGTATGGGCGACGTGCTTTCGCTGATAGAAAAGGTCGAATCGGAAATCGACCGGAAAAAGGCCGAGGAGGCCGCAAAGCGGCTTGAGGAAAATAAGTTCGACATGAACGACCTGCTCGAGCAGTTCCAGCAGATCAAAAAAATGGGCAGTCTCAAAAGCGTGCTTTCAATGCTTCCGGGTATGGACAAACAGCTCCGGGACGTCGATATCGACGACCGCCAGATGCTGAGGGTAGAGGCTATAATAAAATCTATGACCAAGAAGGAAAAGGCCAAGCCCGACATTATAAACGCCTCACGCAAGAAGCGCATAGCCGCGGGCTCTGGCGTTAAGGTGGAGGACGTAAACCGTCTTCTGCGGCAGTACGACCAGATGCGCAAAATGTTCAGACAGATAAATTCAAAGGGCGGCAAGCGGCGTATGCTTCGCGGCATGCGCATGCCGGGCGGCCCGAACGGCATGGGTTTTTAAGAGATTTTCTTTTAAATACAATTTTTATATGGAGGTGTATTGAAGTGGCAGTTAAAATCAGACTTCGCCGTATGGGCGCCAAAAAGGCTCCTTTCTACCGTGTAGTCGTGGCTGATTCGAGATATCCGCGCGACGGACGTTTCATCGAAGAAATCGGCACCTATGATCCTACCAAGGATCCGGCAGCCGTAAATATCGACGGTGAAAAGGCAAAGAAGTGGATCTCCAACGGAGCACAGCCCACAGATACCGTCAAGGCTCTGCTTAAGAAAAACGGTATTCTTTAATAATTTTTGCGAGGTAAAATAATGAAAGAGCTTCTTACAGCTATCGCTTCCGGCCTTGTTGAAAATCCGGAAGAGGTAAACGTCACTGTTGACGAGCCCAACGAGGAGGGCGTGGTTTTCTATCATCTCCACGTAGCCGAAAACGATATGGGACGCGTTATCGGAAAGCAGGGCAGAATCGCCAAGGCTATCCGCGTGGTAATGCGTGCCGCCGCCAACAGAGAAAATCAGAAGATCTCGGTTGAGATAGACTGATTTCCGCAAGCCGCCCTCCCCTGCGGAGGAGCGGCCCGATATTTAAAAATCCGCCCCCGTTCTTCGGGGGCATTTATATAAAGGAGGAGCTATGAACCGCGAGGAATATCTTAAAAAGGTTACGGTAGGCGGACCTTCCCTGCTCAACAGGCAAATTGAGCTTTCGGAATACGACCCGGTCTGGCCCGAAATATTTAAGGCCGAAAAAGAAAAAATTTCCGCCGCTTTGGGTGACCGCGCCAAAAGAATAGAGCATGTCGGTTCGACCTCCGTCCCGGGACTTTGCGCCAAGCCGATAATAGATATCCTGCTTTTGGTTGAAGACTCAAACGATGAATGCTACAAAGCGCCGCTTGAAGCCGCGGGCTATATATTCCGTATAAGGGAGCCGGATTGGTACGCTCACCGTATGTTTAAGGGGAATAATCCTGCGGTCAATCTGCATGTGTTCTCAGAAGGCTGCGAAGAGGCCGGGCGCATGCTCCTTTTCCGGGATTGGCTGAGAAAAAACGGTGCCGACTCAGAGCTTTACGCCGCGGCAAAAAAAGAGCTTTCACAGAAGGTCTGGAAATACGTTCAGAACTACGCCGACGCCAAAACCGCGGTTGTGCGGGAAATTATGGCGCATGCCGAGGCTGAGCAGAGAAAAAGTCAGGCGGCCAAAGCCGCTGAAAATACGGAGGAAGCGTTTTGAAACAGTATCTCGAAACCGGCAGGATTGTCGGAACTCATGGCATACGCGGCATGGTGCGGCTGCAGCCCTGGTGCGACTCGCCCGAATTTCTCAAGGATTTTGAATACTTCTATCTCGACGGCGGAAAAAGCCGTCTGAGGGCTTTAAAAATACAGCCGCACGGGAATGTGGTTCTGATAGCCTTTGACGGGATAGATTCTATCGAAAAGGCTGAATCCCTGCGCGGAAAAACCTTATATATATATCGCGGCGACGCCAGCCTGCCCGAGGGCAGGTACTTTGTCGACGACCTTATCGGCTGTAACGTGACCGACGCCGATACAGGCAGGGAGTTAGGGATAATTTCCGAAGTCTCCGTCACGGGCGCCAACGATGTCTGGCATATAAAATCCGGCGGAAGGGAATATCTCGTCCCCGCGGTGGATGAGGTCATCGTATCGGTGGATATCGAGAACCGCTCTGCGGTTCTCAGACCGATGAAAGGAATTTTCGACGATGAGGATTGATATTCTTACCCTCTTCCCCGCTATGTGCGAGGCAGTGCTCTCCGAAAGCATTATCGGCCGCGCGCGAAAGTCGGGCAAGGTGGAAATAGTCTGCACCGATATCCGTGATTTCGCCGGCAATAAGCATAATAAGGTAGATGACATGCCCTATGGAGGCGGAATGGGGATGATAATGGCGGCGCAGCCGATATACAGCGCCTTTAAAAGCCTCTATAACGAACAAAAAGAACCTAAGCCGCGGCTTATTTATCTTTCTCCAAAGGGCAGAACCTTTGATCAGCAGAGGGCTGCCGAGCTTTCAAGGCTCAACCGTATAGTCCTTTTATGCGGCCACTACGAGGGCGTCGACGAGCGTGTCCTCGAGGAAATAGTTGATGAAGAAATATCGGTCGGTGACTATGTGCTTACCGGCGGCGAGCTGCCCGCGCTCACAGTAGCCGACGCGGTCTGCCGTATGCTTCCGGGCGTTCTCTCAGACGATGTGTGCTTTGAGGAAGAAAGTCATTTTTCAGGATTTTTGGAATATCCGCAGTATACACGTCCCGCGGTATGGAACGGCAGAGAAGTACCCGAAATTTTACTTTCGGGGAATCATGCAAAAATCGCCGAATGGAGACGGTATCAGTCGATAATTATCACCAAAAACCGCCGGCCTGACCTTTTTTCCGAGGATAGGCTTACCAAAGCCGACCTGAAAATTTTGGATAAATATTCACAGCATTAATAAATTTAGATTCAAAAACTGTGATATATGTCATATTTCCAATTATTGTGACGTGAAAACTGCACAATTACAAAACCCGTTTTTCACGAGTTGTTGGAAAAATATTAGAACTTATTCACAAATAATTGACGATTTCATTAAATGTGGTATAATAGCTTTATCGGATATGAAATTACATTTAATCATAAGGAGAATTTGAAATGTGCGTTAAAGATGTTGTTATTCAAAATCAGGTTGGTCTTCATGCCCGTCCTGCAACTTTCTTCATACAGAAAGCCAATGAATACAAATCATCGATATGGGTTGAAAAGGACGAGAGAAAGGTCAACGCCAAAAGCCTTTTAGGTGTGCTTTCGCTCGGTATTGTCGGAGGAACAACCATCAAAATCATTGCCGACGGCTCTGATGAAAAGGAAGCCCTCGACGGTCTCGTTGCACTTGTTGAATCCGGTTTTGCTGATTAATTTCCGCGGTGCGGCTGATACTGTTTTTGATATCAGCCGCTTTTTTTATTGACTTTTTAAAAATTGCTGGTATAATAAA
>USHL01000074.1 GCA_900554525.1 uncultured Oscillospiraceae bacterium
AATCAGCCTGTAATATACGCCGCTTTTTTCTTAAGTGAAATAAGGTCACGGATATCAAATTCCCCGTCGCCGTTAGAATCGCCGTTGCCCGCAGCCGCACCGAGCAGCAGAGTCTTTCTCTGTGCCGCAAGGTCAAGCGCCGGCTCGAATATGCCGTTTTCATCGACATCTCCTATCGCCGCGCCGCGGACACGGAGCATCGGGTATTTTGTCTCATCCTTGACGGCGTACCAGATATCTCCGTCAAAGCCCTCAAGCGAAGCCAGCGCATCGGGGCCCTTAGACTCAAAGTTTGCGTAATTGTTTTCGCTTACGGTTATCTGGTTACCGTTGATGGCAACGCTGCTGTAGCAGTAACGCACGCTGAGTGTTCTTCCTTCGTCCTTATTGCCCCACCAGTTTCCGGCAAGGCCTTTTCTGCCGCCGTTGTTTACGAGCTTTGCCACAGAATAGCAGTTATCTATGTTGGTGGCGGTGCTGCCCATCCCGAGTATGCCGCCGACACTGTACCCGGACACGGTGACATCCTCTTCAACAAAGCAGCCCGATATATTAAGCACCGGATTGTTGCCCTCGCTGTTCTTATTGCCGCCGTAGCCGACGATGCCGCCCGCGGTGTTATAGCTGCGCAGATAAGAATCGGCAAGACCGATATTTTTAATTGTTACTGTGCCCGGCTGATCCTTACGCGTGATCGGGAAGAGCGCGGTCACGCCCTTTTCGGTATCCAGCTTGGTAAAGGAGCCTGCCACACTGCTGTAAAGACCGTAAACCACATGGCCGCCGCCGTCAAATTCGGCGCCCATAAACGGCTTGACGTCATCGGCTGAGAACCACGGCACCGCAAGGTAGCCTTCCTCTATCATACCGGTATCCTTATTTATCTTAGAGCCGTCGTTGAGGTAAATATCGCAGGTCATCCTGTAATAGGCGTTCTCAACGCCGCCGTTCTTAATCACATAAGCCAGCTCGCCGGCGCTTGTGACAAGATAGGGGGATTCGGCGGTACCCTCGCCCGCAAGCTCTTCGTCAAGCGAGCCGTCCCATTCGCCCTCAGGCCTTACAAGCTCCGGATCTTCAGGCTCCGGATCAGGTTCTGAAGGCTGCTTGTTTTCAAAGCCCTTGAGCACCGGGAAATCGTTCTCGCGCAGTTCAAACGCCTCGCCGAGCTCCATAACTGTATCAAGGCCTTTCATCTGAGATTCGTCGATCACGATCGCCGCGGCTTCTTCTATAAGTTCATTTGTATTGCCGCCTTTGCCGTCATTGAGAGACGGATCCCATACCTTCGGTCCGTTGCCGCCGACAACTGTGCCGTAAGCGTTTGTGCAGAAGGGAGCGCGGTTGCCGAAGAGCTTTTCATTGGCATAAACGTTTACAGCCGTATTATCTGCGTAGGCATCGGTCGGATTATTGTTTGCCAAATTCCACATGCCGCCGCCGATGGCCCCGAGCCTGTTGCCGTTTGCTCCCTCGGGATTGGCATAGGTAGCCAGCGAATAGAGATTCTCGAAAACTATGCCGTTCTGCGAACCGCCGTTAGCTATAAAGCCGCCCACAACATTGCCGTATGCATATACCGAGGAGCCTATATAGCAATTCTTTATGACCGCGTTATAATTGTTTCCGTTAAGGCTGCCGCAGAATACGCCGACCGAATAGCCTTTCTTGCCGGCCTCGGTGTCGACCCTGATATAGCTGTCTTCTATGCCGAGGTTATAAATCTGCGCGTTCCTTGCTTTCGGTATAAGCCCCGCACCGAAGTTTTCCACACTGCTGTCATGGCTCTTCAGCGTATCGGTGAAAAGGCCGCGGATAACATGGTAATCACCGTCGAGTATGCCCTGGAAGACAGTGCCGCTGCCTTCGTTTATGTACCACTGGTTAAGTCCGCTGTCGTCAATGACAGCGCCGGTGCTGTCGGTGCGGACCGACGAACCGCCGACGGTCAGTACCGGAACGTCCGAACCGTTTGTATTAACGATTTCCACGGTAAAATCGTTAAGGTAAATATCGTTGGCAAGCTTGAAGTATACGCCTGCGTTTGAATTGCTTATAGCCCAGTAAAGCTCCGCGCCGTTCGTTATCATATACGGGCTTGCTTCGGTACCCTCGCCCTCATATGCGGGCTTTTCGGTCGGCTTGCTGCCGTCCCAGATCTCTTTTTCGGGAACCTCCGGCTGAACCGGACTGCCTGCCAGCACCGATTCGATATATTCGCTTACCGTTTCGGCATAAGTCTCCTGCACCGCAAGGCCGGGATGGCCGGAGCCGCCGCTCTTATCCTGCTGGAGCTTGAGGGTATAAAGCCCTGCCTCTTCGCCGCCAAGCTCCTCGACCGCGGAAAGTATCCTGTCGTTCGCCCCGTCGGTAAGCATACCGTAAATCCAGATTATCGCCGCGTTGGGATTATATCCGCGCAGCATTGTAAGGGTATCCTTAAAGCCCTCTTTTATGTCATAGTCCTTATAAGCCTCGTCGCTTTCAAGCCAGACGTCGTTTGTCCCGAGACCTACAACTATTACATCGGGCTGACGCGCGAAATCATAGTTGGTATTCTGATCGGAATAAAATCTCAGCTTAGGATAAACGTCGCCTATGGACGGCCAGTCCTTGACCGGAGCATCGGGATTCCTCGCCCAGTTGATGCCGTCGGTGGCGGCTATGCCCGACTGCGCGATTACCGACCAGTCGGCACCGAGATTTTTGGCTGTAAGATATGCCCAGCCGCGGGTCGCGTCGGTATAAAGGGTATTCTCATCAGACGTGCCGCCGTTTGCTATATTTCCGTGTCCGGCGGTTATTGAGTCGCCGACAAATTCGATATAGAGGTCGTTCTCCGCCGGAGCCGCCTTTATTTCTCCGTCAAGGGTTACCGACTGTACGGCATAGGCGCCGTATTTCGCCTGCGACTGACAGTAAATTTCAAACCTGTGCTCGCCCTGCTCAAGACCCTCCGCGAGGGTAAAGGTTTTGACATCATCCTTTGCGGTAAGCACATAAGGATAATTTGTGCTGTTGGAAGTCCAGTTATTCGCACTGCTGTCTGCGGGTATGCGCTCGTTGAAATGCTGAGGAACACCGTCTACAAGCACGGTGAAATAAATCCCGCCCTTTGCGGCGGCGTCGCTTGCGTACGACATACGCGTGCTTTTAAGCGTTACGCTGACGTCGCCCGAGCAGTCGGCAATAAATTCGATGCCCGAAGCGGAATTTTCAAGCAGCAGTGATCCGTCGCTGCCGCTCAGTGCGTATCTGCCCTGGATTTTGATTTTGCCGCTCTTCGCAAGCTCCGCCGCCGTATAATTGGCCGCGGCAGACGCGGGAAATACGCCGGCAATGACCGCGGTGACGCACAGCGCCGCAGTCAGCACCAATGACATTGCCTTTTTAAGAGTTCTTCGCATGCTGAGTCATCCTTTCTTCTATTTCATAATTACTGTAAGCTTTCCGCCCTTCATAAGGTCAGAGGCTTTTATACGGAAATCTGTAAGCGGTCTGCCGTTGAAAAACGCGGCGTCGGTAATATACTCACCCTTCTTTTTCCGGTTCACCTCAATCTCAAGTATTTTCCCCGAAGCGAGCCTGAGCACCGCACCGTCGATATGCGGCGAGCCGACAAGCAGCTCGCCCCTGCACGCCGCCGGGAAAAGCCCGAGAACATTCCAGACATAACAGGAGGAAAGTCCCCCTGAATCGTTATTGCCGGGCAGCCCTCCCCTGCCCGAAAGATAGCTTTGGGTTATGCCGGCGTGAATAACCTCGCAGGTGCGGTCGTTTCTGCCGGCGTATATATATGCATACGGAGTTTCCATATCGCACTCATTGTTAAAGCCCTCGAACCGATGATAGCGGGCCGCGTCTATCTCCCTGCCCGCACCGACATATGTAAGCTGCTTTACGCTTTCCCTGCCGAAGCCGAAAAAGGAATCAAGCATTTCGGTGAATTTTTCCTTTCCGCCGGCAAGGGCGATTCTTTCTTCCATATTTGCCTGAAGCCTGAAGGAATAGGTGTAACGGTCGCCCTCGTAATATTCAGAATTTTCCGACATCAGCCCGTCCGGTCCGTAGGCGTTGGACCAGTTGGAGGCAAGCTCCAGCAGCGCGCTCCTGAAAGCCGCGTCGCCGGTCAGCTCCGCCGCGCTGAAAAGCACGTCGGTCGTATCTATTATATGGGTATATCTTTCGAACAGCCCTTTTTCAATAAACTCCTCAAAATCCGCGCGGGAAAGCTCTCGCTTTATACATTCGTCTATAATATCCGGCGTAACGCCCTTTACCCCGTAATGAAAAGCCTCGCAAAGGCCGCAGACCGCCAGCATTTTTGCCTGCTCCTCACAAGGACGCTTTGAGGTAAGGTCAAAGCTGACCGGAAGCATTCCGAGACTGCGGCTTACATTGACCACTGCCGCAGCGATCCGTTCACCCATATCAGGATACAGGGTGTAGATAAGCGGGAAAAGAGTCTTGTACTGGTCCCAAAAAGTAGCGAAGCCGGTCACTGTCTCGCCTTCTACGCCGAGCACGCGCTCGCCGCTCATATCCGACGGTTTTACCAGAGAATGGTACAGATTTGAATAAAACCGGCGTTTTATTTGATCATCCGCCTCGATTTCAACTGCCGAAAGATATTCGTTCCACATGCTGTATGCAGCTTCGGCAGTCTGCTCAAAGCTTTCGCACAGCCCGCCGAGATTTTCTTCCGCCTCTTCGAACGAAACCGTTGAAAAAGCAAGCTTAAAGGATATCTCCTTTCCGGAAAGCTCCGCCGCCGCACCGAACTCAAAACCAAGCTTATCTCTCGACAGCTCGCTTTCCGAAAGCCTTTTTCCGTTTTCAAAAATATAAGTACTTATGCTTTCTCCCTCAAAGACAGCGCAGAAATAAAGCTTTATTCCCGACATAAGCCCGCTGAAAAACACCTTCTGCCCGTCAAGCTTTATAAAAGCATCCCGCACGGTGCCGCGGTACCCCTGCCCGAAGCAGGGACTCAGCCCGTCGTTCGAAAAATCGACCGCGAGCCGACCGCCCTCCTTAGGAAAGCGGTAGCGGTGCCATGCCGCCGCCGCGCCGACCGTAAGCTCGCAGGAAATGCCGTTCATCTCAACCGAATAAAAGCCCGGCCTTGCCGTTTCGTTTTCCGGCCCGTAAAACCTTTCAAGCTCTTCAAGCCCGCCATAGAACGGAGTTGTTACGGCATAATTGAAATAATAGCCTATTCCGCCGACGCCGGAATGATGTATATGTGAAAAACCGCGTATTTTATGAGTATCAAAAAGCTTTTCCACGCCGCCGCAGAAATTCGGGCGGTTATTGCCGTAGCCGCAGGGATAGCCGCCGCTGTATGCCCCTGCCGACATCCTGCCGAAAGGAAGGACGGCATGCGGCACAGTATTCCCCGACAGCGCTTTTATGTAAAACCACTTTGAAGCAAGGCCGTCTTCTGCAAAATGATCTACCTCTCCGCTTCCGTAAAAAACATCAACAAATTTACAAAAATCCTTCAAAGCTCCTCAAACACCTCTTTGGAATACTGCCGCCGTTTGACTGCATAATAATGCCGGAACATTTACTTAATCGTCAATTTCCATAATGTAACAAATAAAATATTTAGCGAATTTATCAATTATATTATAGCAATTTGAAAAAAATTGTGCTATAATAAATCTACTAAAAAATATAACAAATTTACGGAGACGTTTAAATGGAAAATTATTACTTCGAGCAGGAAAAGCCTATTATTACCGAGGAAGGTATAGAGGTTTTCCAATATAAAAGCACAGGCAGGCAGATCACTGCCGTTTCGCATCTCCATTCATCAATCGAACTGCTTTTCTTTACAAAAGGACATTTCTGCGTCAATATGGACGGCCGCAGCTTTAATACAGGCGAGGGTGATATGGCGCTTTTCCGTTCCAATACCCTGCACAGCGTATACGCCCTCGACGACGGGCGCAACGAATATTTCGTCTTAAAGGTAAAGCTCTCACTCATTCTCGAAGTAGCCTCACAGAAAATGAGGACTCTTTATATGCTCAACCTCACCTCCAAAAACAAAAACACAAAAGCCGTATGGACCCGCGAAGAGTGTGAAAGCATCGGCACAACCGCGGCGCTCAGGCGCCTCATAAAGGAAAAGGAGGCCTCGGAGTACGGCTCGGATATTGCCGTAAAGCTGCATGCTATGACCATACTGCTTGAAATCCTTCGCGACACTCAAAACAAAACAGCCATAATAAACGAAAGCTATGACCTTATCCGCCGGATATATGATACCACTACTTATATAAACAGCCACTACGCCGAGGATATCACCGCCGCCGACTGCTGCCGGCGCGCTTCACTGAGCTATAACTATTTTTCAAGCATATTCAAAAAGGTCCCCGGTCTCAATTTTAAGGATTACCTTAACCTGACCCGAATAAACCGCGCCGAAAAGGAGCTTCTGACCACAGACCGCGCCATAACCGACATTGCCGCCGCCTGCGGCTTCAACAACACATCGTATTTTATAGCAACATTCAAGAAAATAAAAAACGTCACGCCGTCGGAAATGCGAAAGGCTCAAAAGCGCGCGGCGGAGGACAGGCAGTAACCGACTGCCGCACTGACAAAAAACAGCCGCGCAAAAGAGCGGTGAGCCAGGAGGTTATTTGAGGGACGGAGCACCCTGTTCTTACCTGTTTTCTTCAAACAACGCTCTGAACGGCGGCTGCTTATAAAACAGTATTGACACTCCGCTGAAACAGGGAGGCTGACATACGGATTCAGCATAAAGC
>USHL01000075.1 GCA_900554525.1 uncultured Oscillospiraceae bacterium
CGCCCCGTGCAGCGGCGCGGCGGCATTCCTGCTTTACGGTACAAACTGGCAGGTGCCGTGTGATATTTATGTGGATAATATAACACTTACAGTAGCCCGCAACGGCGATGTGAATGCCGATAATGAGGTCGATATTTTAGACCTTGTTCATATGAAAAAGATAGCGGCGAATGTGATTGAGGTTCCCGCGGCGGCTGACCTGAATTATGACGGTAAGGTTGGCGACGCAGCCGATTTATCGCTTTTAAGAAAGGCGCTTTTGGGAATCGTATCGCTTCCTTGCAAAGACTAATAAAATCATAATATAAGCTACGAGCAAAACTCGCCTTCCTCGTCAGAGGGAGGCGAGGAAAATAAAAGATAACTGTATCTTGAAAGATTTACAGACTGCTTTTCTGCAATTTGTTTGAACTATGATATAGGAGACTATTATGAAAAAGCTATTGTCAATTCTATTGTCCGGTATTTTGACCGTCACGACGTTTTCCTGGGCTTTTATAGTGAGTAATGCGGAAAATGCCATGGCTGCACAAGCTGAGCAACAGGAGCTTAAAAACGAAACGCTTAATTTTGAAGGTAATCAGGCAGTTTTTTATGAAAATAATGTTCTTACCGATCCGGGCGTCGTCAATGTTTTAGACAGCGCAGATGAAAGCCACGGCAATGTAATGGCGTTTAAAAGGCTTAAAGTTTACAGGGACGACGGTTGGGACGACCATGATATCACGCAGTGGCCGTCAGCTTTCGTGCTTTGCGACAGCGCGGGCGAAAACCGCCTTTTCTTCAAAGCCGGCGAGCAGTTCAGAATCAGCTTTGCGATGAAGAAAAACAGCGCTGTACCGACCGATTTTTTCACAAGCTTTAAAGCAGCGCTTATTTTCGGCGAGGAGCTAATGTCGGTCAATGGGCATATGGGAAGCTTAAATCCGTATATCAATAACGGAAAAAACGTTACCTTAGCGGAAATCGACTGCACGGCAGACGACGACTGGGTCACCTATTCCACAGTAGTAACCGCCCCGTGCAGCGGCGCGGCGGCATTCCTGCTTTACGGTACAAACTGGCAGGTGGCGTGCGATATTTATGTGGATAATCTAAAAATCACCTCGGATACCGAAGGAAATCCTGTAACGGTGGAATGTGTCAATACCGATGCCGTAGGCGGCAGAAAAACGGTCAATATGTATGATACCGATAGCTTTTCGGATATTGTAAAGCCTTTTTCAGACCGCGCGAGGTTTGAGGGCTGGTACTATGATGAAGCGCTTACAAAGTCTGCTAAGGGCGTAATCGGTACAACGGACAAAATTTATGCGAAATGGAGAACAGAAAAGCATTCTCTAAAAAACACCTATGATGAAGATAATGTTGAATTTGTTCTCAGTACAACCGATAACGGCTATCAGATGACGCAAAGAAAAATCAACGGGACGCTTTTGGAGGATTATTTCGGGCAGTACAATGTTGTGGTGAAAAAGCCGGTGGTCTATGAGGATAATCGGGCGGTGTATTTCACGAATGCCGCAAGCTACGATGGTAACTGGCCTTCATTGGTTAAGCTTTATGACAGCGAAGCCCCTGAAAACTACTTTATGCCGCAGCCGAATTCAGCCTACAAAATCAAATTCAAATACAAAGCTAACAGAGCCCCCGATAGTCAGGTGAATTTCCAGCTCAGAATGCTGGGGGCAAACGGTTCCTCATCATACAACGAAAAAAATATCCTTTGCAATCAGCTTGTCGGGATTCAGGGCGAGCATCTGAACTGGACTTCTGCTGAAACGGTTTTCTATACCGGCTCCGAGATCGGACCCCTGGCTATTATTTTGGCATCGGCCAATTCGTGGTCAGCAAATAATGTATCGGTATGGATAGACGATATTGAGATTGAGGAAATATTTAACACACCTTCAATTTATTTTGAAACAAACGGAGGAAATAAAATTTCTCCGCAGCTGGTAATGGCAGGGGGTGCGATCCCTTTTGTCGACGTGCCGCAAAAGCCGGGCTATCTGTTTGACGGCTGGTTTACCGACGCCGCGTGTACTGAACCCTTGACGGGAAGCATTATGCCCGGTGATAATCTTTTCCTTTACGCAAAATGGGTAGAGCCCGCGATCGAGCCTACTGTGCTTGACTGTGATTTTGAAGCCTGCCAATACGAAAACGACGGTACGGCAAAAAACAAAAGCGATAACTTTATATCGGAAGAAGTAACGTGGGTGAATGATCCCGAAGAAGCTTACAGCGGCAGCGGTTATATCAGCATAAAAGGCTCGGGAGCAGCCACTGAAACTGCATCGGCATATCCGGCTGTTTCCTTTAAAAATTCCGACGGAAGCAGCTATCAGCTTGTAGCAGGTGAGCGGTATAAAATAACCTTGGCGTTCCGTGGGCATTATTCGGGACAGTATATCCGCTTTGTAACCTCACAGCAGGTTCCCACAATGGGTGTCAACCTTTCAAATTCAAAGGAATTTGCTAATCTTAATTACGCACCCTCGCAGTTAGGTGTTGATTTAGATGAATGGGGCACCTACGAAGCGTTTTTCATTCCCGAGGAAACCGGAAAGGTATATATGCTGCTTTCAGGCAATGCGGACAGATGTTTTGATATTGATTCGCTTAAAATTGAAATAGCCGATGAGAGCGAGGCAAGCCTTGTAACCTTCTATGACGCGGATGGCACGCTTTTGGAAAAACGGTTCGGAAAAATAGGGGAAAGGCTGATAGACCGCGAAATTTATCACACCGAGGATAAAAAATTCAACGGCTGGCGCACAGAAGACGGCAGGCTGCATACCGCAAATCTGATTCCGGCAAACGATTTGGAGCTGTATGCCTCTTATACCGATTATGAGGATTTGAGCGGCGTCACACAGGATTGGTCGAAACCGCTTACCATAGACTTTGAGGACAGTGAGGCCGCTAAAATTTTCTACGGCGTGGGGAATAACTGTTCGCCGTCTTACCAAGGCACTTATTATGTGACGGGCGACAGCGCCAATGCCCACAGCGGCGACAGCTATTTTAAGCTTCACGAGGTAGGCGTGTGGAGTGAATGGTACAGACGATTCCGGATATTCAATCCTAATACAAAGGGGAATATGGTCTATCTTGACCCAAACAGCGTTTATCGGGTAACCTTTTGGATCAATATTGAAAAAGCAGGCGCTACGAACCTTTCAGTGGTTGCTTTTGACAGCACGGAAAATATGAGCTTATATGAACAAAGCACCATGCTTTGTTTTATCGACGCTGAGCAGATGGACAATATAGGCAAGTGGGTGCAGTATGATTCTACGATTATCACGGGTGATACGGTATCTACCTTAGGTATTCTGCTTTCGGGCGGATGGATCACTGCCTGCATTGATGATATCACGGTTACAAAGCTTGAAACAGCTACCGTTACCTTTGATTCTATGGGCGGCAGCCGGGTAGAGCCGGTGACTGTTCTGACGTATGATTATGTTGTGCCGAGCTTCCCCGAACGGGAAGGTTATGATTTTGTCGGCTGGTACACGGATAAGGAATATAAGAATCTTTTTGATTTTAACAGCATGGTGATTTTAGGCGATATTACCCTTTATGCGAAATGGGAAAAGATTTTTGTTCCGAAAACGTATTATGAAAATAAAACCGTTTATACGCAGGAGGAAAAAGAGGTTGAAAGTATTCCCGATGACGCAGAACTTGATAACCAGTTTGAAATCAAGCAGAATGATAAGATTAAAAATGTCAGCGTGGAAACCGACGGGGCGCCGATATGGAAAATAGCTGTTATAGCGTCAGGCGCTTTGGCCTTGGTCGGCGCGGCGGTTGTTATATTGATTCTGATAAAAAAGAAAAAGCAAAAAGGGGGAAAATAAAATGAAAAAAACAATAATATTTTGCCTTGTCTTTGTTTTGTTTTGCTGCTGCGGCTGTACCGAAAAAAAGCCGCAAAAATCAGAGGTGACGCAGTATACGGTTGCCCTGAATCCTTCGGTTATGCTTGAGGACGGAACGGTTGACAGCATCAGGAACAGTACCGCTAAGGCAATGTCTGCGGATTCCTCGTCCGATACCGTCGAAGCGCTGTATACAAACACAGCCTGGCAGTGGATTGCCAAAGAAGAAAACGGTGACTGGAGCAGACGGCTGATACGCTCGCTTTCCAAATGGAAAAACGGCAGCGGCAGCACCGATTCGGGTGCGCCCTTTGCGTATCAATTGGACGACAGCGGTGTATCCTCGCTATCCGCCTTTGATAGCTCAAAAATGAAAATCAAGGGCGAAACGGACGGCAATATGCCCGAAACCGGTATATTGATGTCCTTTGCAGAGGGCAAAGAAGAAGCCCTGTGCTATACCGCCGAAAATGACGGAAGGGTGATACTTTCCGACAGAGACGGCGGCAGTATTGCCGTGGTTTCCGACATTTCCGGATTTGATACCTCCTTTTTCGGCAAAAAAAATGCAAAAAAGAATGTTGTTGTACGCATTTATAAAAATGCGCGGATTTACTGGCAGGAAATTCTGAACGTCGAACAGCCTTCTGTTTTGTTCCCGCAGTTTTCAGCAATCGACCTTAAAAAAGGCGACCGTCTGCTGATTACCGCAGAGGCTACGGATGATATCGACGGCATCGTAACCGGAAACTGCGATATCCCGGCATACACGGCGATTGAAACGGTTAATATTCCTATGACGACAACAGTGGAAAAGCAGACGCAGGCCCCTGCAAGACAGACAATTCCGTTTATTTATCAGCACAACAGCTATTTTACGGTTGTTACGGCTGACGGGGCGTCTGACGAGGAGAAAAAAATCGCAGATGATTTTTGCTCGCAAATGGAGAGTGTACTCGGAACGGCGATTGATAAAAGAAGCGACGCGGAGGGTCTGCCTGATGGTAATATTATCTTAGTGGGCAATACAAGCTTTGAGCAGTCAAAAAAGGCTCTCAATGAAATCAAAAGCAGCAGAACCGAGCATGCGGGCGACTTTATCATACGAATGGAGGATAATAGCCTGGTCATCAATGCCGGGAGCGACGTGGGATTGAAATTTGCCGTGGATTTTTTCTTTCAGAATTACTGCACGGGTAAAAATTCTTCTATCGAGTCGAATTTAGAGTATGTATCTTCAAAATTTAACCCAATCAAAAGCCTATCTGTTGCGGGAATACAAATTTCAGAATACAGAATTGTCGTATCACGCTTCGCGTCCCTGATGGATATTTCCGCGGCGGATTACCTCAATGAGCAGATCGTAAAAGCAGCCGGTATTATGCTGCCGATCGTAAGGGATTCCGAAAAGGCTTCCGCATATGAAATCCTGATCGGTGACACGGGCAGAACCTCTAATAATTATTCTACTGTTGCGGCAACCTCGAGCGGGAATCAATACAGCATTTCGGTTCATAAAAATAATACTGTTATACAGGGAGAAAGCACGGCTGCGGTCAACGCCGGTGTGATCACCTTTGCCGACAGGCTGCTGCGCGACGGCAGTGTCAAAAACGGATTCACTTTAAACGGTGCGTATAACGGCGGTTATTCTCTTACAAACGGCTATAAGCTTACCTGGAGCGATGAGTTTAATACAAATAATCTGAAGAAAATCTGGAAAACCCAATCGACCAGCAGCCCCAGTGTTTACGGCGGAACAGTATATGCATCTGTCGATAATGCGTTTGTTGATAACGGCGCTTTAGTACAGCGCCTCAGCCGCGACGGCAATGATGTAAAAGAATCATTTCTGGTCACCCAAGACGGAATGCTGTATAAATACGGCTATTTAGAGGCGAGGGTGCGCTTGTCGGCGATGGAAGGATGCTGCGGATCTGTTTGGCTGATGAGTCAGGTAACAGGCAACAATGGTATAACGGGCGAGATAGATGTATATGAGAACTTCGGTCGATTAAATACTTTGAAGTCGAATTTGCATACATGGGGTCCCGGCAGTGCACACGAAAATATTCTCGGAGCATCCGATACCATTCTGAATCTTGCACCCGGCACGCAAAATCCCGAGCCATATTCGGATCATTATCATACCATTGGCTTTGAATGGTATCAGGGCTACATCGCATTCTACATTGATGGTGTGAAGCATACTGAGTATCAATACGATCCGATCAAGTATGCCTGCTTCGATAAACCGTTCTATCTGATTCTGTCTGTTTCGGGCGGCGTGGATTCAGGCGTATTTTCCGAAATCAGTTCACCACCCGACGGTTTTACCTATACGGATACATATTACGATTGGATACGGATCTATCAGACCGATGATATGGACAATGTAATGTACACGAAAGAGTAATTGAAAGTGAACACTGTGGATAAAATGTGCGAGACAAAGCGCTGTCTTTCTTTCGGAAAATTTTAAATTGGAGTAGTATAATGGAAAATACGGTAAATTTCAAACGTTTAGGCACAATGATCGATTGCTCGCGCAATGCGGTGATGAATGTTCCGTCGCTGAAAAACTGGATCAATATTCTTGCGGATCTCGGCTATACGACGCTTTTGCTTTATACAGAGGATACCTATGAGGTCGAGAATCAGCCTTATTTCGGCTATCTGAGGGGAAGGTATACCCGTGAAGAACTGAAAGAGATAGATGATTACGCTTTTTTAAAGGGGATTGAGGTTATACCTTGCATCCAAATGCTTGCACATCTCGGTCAGATATTCAGATATCGTCAG
>USHL01000076.1 GCA_900554525.1 uncultured Oscillospiraceae bacterium
AATTCTTCCCGGCATAAAAGGGAGGCGGCATGCCCGGCGGCGGCTCCGCCCCAAAAATACATTTGATTGCAAAGGCAGGTAAGCGGAAAGGGCGGCAGCAGTCCGAAAGCGACGCTGATAAGGCCGGTGGGGTTTTGCCTCATTCCGAAGGCCGCACCGATATATTTCTGCTCGCAGATGATATGAAATACCTCCTGCCTGAAAAACGGATCGCCGCTGGCTTCGGTTTTCAGTCTTTCAAGCATTTCGGTGAATTTCCGGTTTTGCCCATACAGCGCCTCGCGGCGGGATGTATCTGCCGCGCCGGAGGAATAGCTCTGCCTGAGGGAAAGAAAGCGCTCCTTAAAGCCCTCAAGCTCATGGCAAAAGAATTCGTTCAGCCGTCCGCTTTCGAGCAGCAGCTCGGCGTGCTCTGCGGAAAGGCCGCTGAAAAAAGCGGCAGCATGTTTTGTTTCCTGCGGAGTAATCCTCTCACGGCAGTTCAGATAGTTCATAAATACCACCCCGATATAATTTTATTCGGCAATTTAAGGAAATATTAAATTTAATAAATGTTGATATTTTATTTGCCATTAAGTATAATAGATAATAGATTTTACAATGGGGGCAATTACATTGGATTGCAAACAGTTTTTTGAATCGATAAACGGTAAAAGGATAGCTATGTGCGGCATAGGCGTCAGCAATACGCCGCTTATTATGAACTTTCTTTCAAAAGGAGCGACGGTATATGCCTGTGACCGCCGCAGCCGCGAGCAGATAGGCGCAGTGGCAGATGAAATAGAATCGGCCGGTGCCGAGCTGCGGCTGGGTGAAACCTATCTCGATAATCTTGAGGTTGATATAATTTTCCGCACTCCGGGCATGAATTTCAATCTGCCCGAGCTTGAGGCCGCCCGTAAGAAGGGAATTGCGGTCACCAGTGAAATGGAGGTTTTTTTCGATCTCTGCCCTGCGACTATTTTTGCGGTCACCGGTTCGGACGGAAAAACCACGACTACCACGCTTATCGCCGAAATGCTGAAGGCCGAGGGAAAAACGGTTTATATGGGCGGAAATATCGGAAAGCCGCTGCTGCCGGAAATAGAAAATATAAGACCGGATGATTTCGTTGTGGCGGAGCTTTCCTCTTTTCAGCTGATTTCGATGCGCAAAAGTCCGGATGTCGCCGTGGTCACAAACGTGGCGCCGAATCATCTTGACATCCACAAGGACATGGACGAATATGTAGAGGCAAAGAAAAACATAATCCTGCACCAGAATGCTTTTTCACGTACTGTGCTGAACCGTGACAATGAAATAACCCGCAGCTTCAGGCCGTATGTGCGTGGCCAGTCCCTTTCTTTCAGTATGGAAAGACCGCTCAAGAACGGCGCCTGGCTCGATACCGACGGCACTATCCATATGGCCTACCGCGGGATAGACGCGCCTATTATGCACCGCAGCGAGATAACCGTTCTCGGTGACCACAATGTAGAAAACTATCTCGCCGCCATCGCTGCCGTGTGGGGCTATGTCGGGGTGGATACAATAAAGAAGGTGGCGCACGATTTTACCGGCGTGGAGCACCGCATAGAGCTTGTGCGTGAGCTTGGCGGCGTTAAGTACTACAACGATTCTATCGCCTCCAGCCCGACGAGAACGATAGCGGCCCTCAAGGCTTTCGACCGTCCCGTACTGCTGATTGCCGGCGGCTACGACAAGCATATCCCATTCGAGCCGATGGTGCCTTATATAATCGAAAAGGTAAAAAAACTGTATCTTTGCGGAGCTACGGCAGAAAAGATTGAAAAGAGCGTCCGGGCAGATGAAAATTATAAGGGGGTTCCCGAAATAATACGGACGGAGGATTTGGCGTCGGCGGTCGCGGCGGCGCATAAAGACGCCGTAAGCGGGGATATTGTCGCTCTCAGCCCGGCATGCGCCAGCTTTGACGCCTTCCCGAATTTTGTTGCCCGCGGCAAATATTTCAAGGAGCTGGTTGCGAAGCTGTGAATGATCTTAAAAAGCTTTTGTTTGCGCTTTCCTCAGCTGACGCGGCGGGCTGTGTCTCCGATGCGTCGGCGCTGGCTGAAAAGCTGCTGTCAGAATACTGTAAACCTGAAAAAACGGCAGGACTCGGCTGTATAGCCCGCTTTAAGGGCGAAAGCGATTATACTGTAATGATAGATGCGCATATCGACCAGGTTGCTATGACGGTCACCGATATTGACGAAGAGGGCTTTCTGACCGTTGCAAAAGCGGGAGGAATTGATATCCGTTCTTTGCCGGCGCGCTCCGTGACGGTGCATGGCCGGCGTAAGCTTACGGCTGTTTTTTGCAGCACACCGCCTCATCTCGCCGGAGGAGAGGTCAAATATGACGATATTTCCAAAATAAAGCTTGATACCGGTCTTGGGCCGTCGGCGCGCGACGCTGTCTCGGTCGGGGATATTGTTACATTTTCGGAAAATCCTTTTAAACTGTCGGGCGGCAGGGTAGCCGGCAGATCGTTTGACGACCGCGCGGGGGCAGCGGTGATAATTGCGCTTGCCGAGCGGTTTTCGGCAGAAAAGCTGCCCTGTAACGTTGCGCTTGTTTTGAGCGACGGCGAGGAGCTTGGTCTGCGCGGGGTGCGCCCCGCGGCCTACACTGTCAGCCCCGACGAGGCGATAGCGGTTGACGTCAGCTTCGGCGACGGCATCGGCATCGACCCGGAAGAGTGCGGGAAGTTAGGCGGCGGCGCTATGATAGGCGCGGCTCCGGGTCTTGACAGGTCGCTGACCGATACTCTTACAGCGGTGGCAAAAGAGAAAAACATACCGTTTCAGATAGAGGCGATGGGCTCTTCAACCGGCACCGATGCCGATATGATAGCCGTGTCGCGCGGCGGGGTGAAGACATGCACCGTCTCAATACCGCTCCGCAATATGCATTCAGAGTCTGAGGTACTGGACCTTTCAGATTTAAAGGCCGTCACCGACCTTCTTTATAATTATGTTATGGCGGGAGGTCTTAATAATGCTTGAAACTCTTAAACGGCTCTGCGGGCTTGACGCCGTATCGGGCGACGAGTCGGCGGTAAGGGATTATATAATTTCCGAGATAAAGGATTTCTGTGAATATGAGACTGACCCGCTCGGCAATCTGATAGTTTTCAAAAAGGGAAAAAAACGCCCGGAGATGAAGCTGCTGGTCGATGCGCATATGGACGAGGTCGGCCTGATTGTTACGAATATAACCGATTCGGGCTTTCTGAAATTTAAGACGGTCGGCGGAATCGATACCGCGGTGCTTATGCTTCGGCGCGTGCGGATAAAAGGCGAAATAAACGGGGTAATCTGCGGCAAGCCGGTACACCTGCTTTCGGCGGAAGAAAAGAAAAAGCTTCCGAAGCCGGATACGCTTTATATAGATATCGGCGCCGAAACAAAGGAACAGGCCGAGAAGCTGGTGCGGATAGGCGACCGCGCCGTCATTGCCGGTGAGTTTGAAAGCTTGGGCGGCAGGATAAAATCCAAGGCGCTTGACGACCGCATAGGCTGTGCCGTGCTGACAGAGCTTTTGAAACGCGACAGTAAGTACGATTTCCACGCTTCATTTTCTGTGCAGGAGGAAATCGGCCTGCGCGGCGCAAAAACTGCGGCATATACCGTAAACCCACAGGCTGCTCTGGTGCTTGAGGCGACTACCGCCGCGGATATCGCCGGAACCGAGCCGTCGGCACGTGTATGTGTGCTGGGGAAAGGCCCTGCCGTTTCGTTTATGGATAATTCTACGGTTTATGACCGCGCGTTTTATAACGCGGCGCTTGAAAGCGGGATAAAATGTCAGCCCAAGTCGGCGGTGGCAGGCGGAAATAACTCAGGCGCGGTGCATCTCAGCCGCGGCGGGGTAAGGACGCTTGCGATCTCGGCGCCCTGCAGGTATATTCATTCGGCGGGCAGCATAGCCGACACGGAGGATATAAAAAATATGGCCGCGCTTGCCGAATATATGATAAACGGCATCTGCTCAGGCAGCATCAAATGATAAGTCTTGTATCAAAGCTCCCCGAAATCACGGAACCGAACGCCGAATATTTTAAAATAAAGGCGCTTTTCGATATGTATGCGGGCGCTGCGCTGTTCTGGCGGCAGAGCGGCGGGAGCTTTATTTCGTTGTCCGACGGGCATATGAATATTTTTGCTGAAAACTCCGACAGGGCGGAGTTGCGTGAATTTGTCGGTATGCTGTCTCCCGAAAGCATTTTCAGCGATTGTGAGACGCTCTGCGCAATAGACCGCCGACCGAATGAACGGGTGACGGTAATGCTTTGCAGTGAGACAGTAACATCGGAAATTCAGTCGGACAGCCTTTCCAGCCGTGAAATATATGAGCTTCTTTCAGCCGGGGGTCTTGAACTTCCTGAATATCCGTTTTTCGCTGTTGACTTCTGCCGTCGGCTTAATCACGGCGGAGCCTCATATTTCGCCCTAGGCGGCAAATGCGCCGCGGTGAGCTTTAATACGGGAGCCTTTGCGCTGATAAACGGTATAGCAAGCAGAGAAAAGGGCTTCGGCAGCAAAGCGCTTAAGGGGATAATCTCTGCAAACCGGGGCAGAAAAATACTTGTCTGCTGCCGTGAGGAGCTTGAGGGATTTTATTTAAAAAACGGATTTGAAAAACTCTACTATGCGGGTTATTGGGTGAAAAATAAATGAATATCAAAAAATTCTTTAATATAGATGACCGTCTGCTGGCGGCCGATAAAAATGTGCTTGAGCTTTGCAGGGACCGCTTTGCGGAAATAGAAGAGGTGACCGAGCATAACCAGCTGAAGGTGCTTTCGGCGTTTATTAAAAATGAAGTCAGCGAATCGGCGATGGCCGGCTCGACCGGCTATGGCTATGACGACCGCGGGCGGGAAATACTTGAACGTGTAATGGCCGACGTTATGGGGGCCGAGGATGCGCTTATGCGCCATAATTTTGTTTCCGGGACCCACACGCTGACAGTAGCGCTTTTCGGTATCCTTCGCCCGGGTGACAAGGTGCTTTGCCTTACCGGCACTCCGTATGATACTATACATGGAGTATTCGGAATCGGCGGCAGGTCAGACGGCTCGCTTGCCGAATTCGGCGTGAAATATAATGAAGTGGCGCTTAAATCCGACGGCACTCCCGATATTGCCGGAATATCCTCAAGACTGGTCGGCGGAAAGTATAAAATGGCTTATATACAGCGTTCCCGCGGATATAGCACCCGCCAAAGCCTTACGATAGACGATATCGAACTGCTTTGCAAAACTGTTAGGGAAAGCTCACCCGAAACGGTTATTATGGTAGACAATTGCTACGGTGAGTTTACCGAAACCAGGGAGCCATGCGACGTCGGTGCGGATATAGCTGCCGGCTCGCTCATAAAAAATCCGGGCGGCGGTATAGCACCGACAGGCGGGTATATAGCCGGCAAAAAGGAGCTTATTGAAAAATGCGCTTGCAGGCTTACCTGTCCCGGGGTCGGCCGTGAGGTCGGAGCAACGCTCGGGCACAGCCGCGAGCTTTATATGGGGCTGTTTTCGGCGCCGCATGTCGTCGGGGAGGCGCTGAAAACAGCGGTTTACGCCTCGGCGCTGTTTGAAAGCCTCGGCTTTCCCGTTACTCCCCGTTATGACGAAAAGCGCGGAGATATAATCCAATGCGTGACCCTCGGGTCGGAAGAGGGGCTTATAGCGTTCTGCCGCGGAATGCAGAGCGGCGCTCCGGTAGATTCCTTCGTTTCTCCTGAGCCGTGGGATATGCCAGGCTATGATGACCCCGTGATTATGGCGGCCGGAGCCTTTACACTCGGCGCTTCCATTGAACTTTCGGCTGACGGACCTCTCCGCGAGCCGTATGCCGCCTGGATGCAGGGAGGACTTAATTTTCACAGCGCCAAAGCCGGAGTTCTTCTGGCAGCTCAGAAAATGCTTGAAGCCGGCAGGCTTAATCTGAGGGACGGGGTGGAAAAATGAAAAAGGTTTTTGCGGGTGAGGTCTATGAGGTAATGCCTCTTTCCGGCGGAATAATTTTTTCCTACTGCAAGGATACGCTCGAGGATAATAATGTTGTCGTCGCTTATAAAATGATTTCATTTGAAAACGGAAAGTTTACGGATGTCGCGAAAAATATCTATCTGATTACTAAATTCGGCACCGGCTATAAGGCGGTAGCGGCGCTTTGCGATAACTATATCACCGTCAGGTCGATAGTTCTGCCGAACGGTAAGGTTTTTCTGCTTGACCGTGACGGAACCGCAAGGCTTATTGATAACAGCGCACTGCCGGTCTGGACGGGCGAGCTTAAATACCGCGGCTACAACGCGTCGGATATTGTGATGTATAAAAATGCGCTTTGGGCGAGCTATGCCGAATGTAACGTGCTGCTGCGCTATAATCTTGCCACCATGCGGGAGGAGCTGCGCATCGGCGGAGCGAAATCTCCTTTTGATAAGCCGAGGAGCCTTTTCATCGAAGGAGACAACGTGATGGTCAGCAATTACGGGTCTTCAAAATTGGTACAGGTCAATTTAAACTCTTATACGGTTTTTGAGTATGAGAGCTTCCCCGAGCCGGTACGTCAGTATGTGCGGTCGGGCGATTACCGCTTTGCCGTTTTGAACAGCGGACTTTATCTTATATAATTATAATATTAAAGCTCTCTAGAGAGCTTTAATATTAT
>USHL01000077.1 GCA_900554525.1 uncultured Oscillospiraceae bacterium
CAGTATTCACATTGCTCAATAATAGATTTATAATATTTATTATTTTCAAACATATAATATTTACGGTGATATCTTCACCCATTTATACTTCGACCTATTGACAAAATCGCTATTCGACTGTATAATATATATGCAGATGGGAAACTATCTCAAATGTTTGTTGTTACTCGGTAAGCAACTAAAACAAGATCGAGTTCAAATGTTTGTCGCTACTCGATATGCGACTGAACAAAAGGTCGAGTTCAAATGTGTTAGACTTCATTCTGAAAAGAATGAAGTCTTTCTTTTAGCAGTGGGGGATAAATGGTTATGAACACTGGGCATTTCTATTATATTGACGATCAATACTTTGTCGATTTTCCAGACGATAAATTAATGCGCAATAAGGAAAGCATTAACGGACAAGCACATGACCGTCCATGCTTTTATGCTTTTAGGGACGAAAAAACCGGCTTATTTTGGATGATTCCTTTTTCTTCACAGATAGGAAAATTCAGAGGATATTATAATTTTAAAATTCAAAGGTACGGCAAATGTGATACAATAGCTTTTGGCGAAGTGCTGGGTTATGAAAAGGCATTTTTAATTCAAAATATGTGTCCTGTCACAGAAAAATATATAAAAAATGAATACATAGACAGCAGAGCCTGTGTTCCTGTCAGAATTGACGGAAGATTCGAAAAGGAGCTTATTGCGAAAGCCAAAAGAGTTTTGGCATTACAGCGAAAAGGGATAAATTTGATTTTCCCTGATGTTATAAAAATTGAAAAAGCTTTGTTATCCTAACAAAATCTAAGAGGTGCGGTTTGCACCTCTTATTTTATGGAAAATAAAAAGTGGGGGCAGTGTTCATATTGCGTTTTATACCGTTTTCTGCTATACTGAAAACAAATTGAGGTGAGACAGATGCAAGTCAAATATCAGATTTACAGGTTGTCAGCCAAGAGTATAATGGGATACGCTGAAAAAGATTCCGGCATCATATTTGATTACTATTACAAGCTCACTAAATCGCAGACCGACAAATGCAAAATATATACAGCAGTGCACGAGCAGGAAGACAACGCTTTATTCTTTCAGATTATGTGCGAACTGCACGGTGAAAATTTCAAGACGCCGGACGATAAAAAATTGATTACCGATCTTTCGGATATTATCTGCATCATAGACTTTGAAGGTGTCTTTGACCGAAATTCTTCATCTCAGAAATATGCCGACATTGAGAGCAAAGCTAAATCGATGTTTTCTTACAAAGGCATCGGTTTGGATTTAGGCGCAGGATATTACAGGTATTATCCTTTTGAACGCTCGGCAAGTATGAGCCGTAAATGCCAGCTCACATTTATCCGTTACGATTTTTATTATCCTGTACGCAAACGCATTATGATGGATATGGAACTTGAAGAATGTCAGCTGTCAAAGCTTTATGCTTATAACGGATTGATGCTGTCAGGCGGCAAACGCGTGGACAATATAAAAATAGATAAACCGCACCGTGTTATTGTAATAGACAATCCTGAGTATATAGAAAAAGGTGTTCCGGTTATTACGGTTAAGGACACCACCGGCGAAGGCAATGTCCGCAAATATGAGCGCATAGAAACGGTCGACGATATAACCATCACAGCATTTGACGGTGAAGGTCTTATTTCAAAGCAATACGCAAAGAAATTGGACGAAGCATTTTGCGGCGAGCACATACACACATCATTTCAGATTCGTATGCCCTATGTAAAGGGTATGCTTCACGAAGTGGATTTCAAGGATTTTTTATCTTCTGCCGGTGTTGAAACCATAACCGACATTTACGGAGAAACACATCCTGTTCGCAGTGTTGATATTATTCTTACGAAAAGTATGTTTAAAGGCTACGGTTGGCTGAAAGACAGCAATATGACCTGGGCGGATTATTGGAAAGCTTTCCGCAAATATAACCACGCTTTATATATTACGAATGTCAGTCACGTAGCACCGCAGGAATATACCGAGCTTAATTATCAATTTATCAGCACCCTTGCCATAAGTGATGATGAGTTCCGGCCCGCGGATTTGCCTGACGGCTGGGATCATTCTCCGTATGATGATGAGCGCGAGTGGCTTACCAAACGAACCGAAGCGGAATATTATAATCTTTGCTGCAATAAAGAATACCGTCTGAATTATTTTCTAAAAGAACTGAGAACAAAGGGCTGTGATAAAGAAAGCCGACTGTTCCGCCTTGCACGAATTTTAAATAAAAATCCGTTATTTATAAATGAGTCGGTATATTACGATGAACTGAAAACAAGGGCGGATAAAATTTGTGAGAACTATGCTATAGGCACTATTCTGGTAGAGGGGGACAACCGTTTTCTCTCGGGTGATTTAATCGAGTTTTTATACTGGCTTTTAAATGACGAACGCAGGAAGACTAAACGTCAGCGCACCTTTGACAGAATCGCCAGGGAAAACAAGCTGCAGCCCTTTTCTTTTCACGCTCCGGGTTTCAAATACAGAAGCGGTCAGGTCTGCACGCTTCTGCGCAATCCGCATATTGCAAGGAATGAAGAGGTGCAGCTGCGGGTACACACCGAATTTGCAAAACGGGATAATATGCGAAATTACTATCTGAAGCATCTCACGGACGTTGTTATGATAGATCCACGCATTCTTGCCGCCGAGCGTTTGGGCGGCGCTGATTATGACGGAGATATGATCCGCACCGTTTCAGAGCCGCTTGTTAACGAGTGTGTCAGCCGCAATTATGCTTCTGCCGACCTTGACCACCGAAGCAATATACCGCTGCTTAAAATTCCGTCTGCCGAACCGCAGATTCATAAATTCAATGATGATATTGCCCGTTTTGAAACCATTAGAAACACTTTTTCTTCCCGCATCGGTCAGATTTCCAACGCCGCACTTGACAGAAGTATTATTGCTTATGATGAAAATTCCGCCGCCGGTGAACGTGAGCGCTGCCGCAGGGAAGTTGAAACATTGGCTATCCTTACCGGTCTTGAAATCGACTCATCAAAGAGCGGAATAAAGCCTGACCTTTCCGGGTATTTAGGCAGCGCACGGGCAGAGAGAAGCATATTCTTAAAGTATAAATATCTGCAAGAGAACAAGGATGTTTCTACCGCTTGGTATCAGCCTTCAAATAAAAAGAAACTTAAAGAACTGATTGAAACTACCGATTGGGACAGTGTTACTTCCAACGTGGAGCGTATGCCTTACCTTGCGAATAATTTGAAAGAAAACACCGTACCTGTAAAGAAAATAACAATACCTGACAGCCAATTGTTTTCCTTTGCGGTTCTTCCCAATTGGAAGGAAACACTTGACAGTGATTTGCTTTCCTGGACGGACGGTCTTATTTCAGATTATAACGAAGCGCTTAACCGCATACGCAGAAGCAAGGCGCCTATAAAAAACAGACGCCGCCAAACCGATATTGAGCGTATCCTTTATTCACTGGGACAGGAGTTAAAATACAGTTCCGATTCGCTTTATTCTGCCTTTGCAGACATAGAAGCGGATTATATATCCGTTATCCGAGAAAGCATAATCAATGAGAAATGGCATCTGATGGAGCGGGAGGAACGATATGATTTTTTAAACCGTCATCTTCCCGATACCGATTTCAGATTGTATTACGATCTACTGTGCAATTTCCGTCACGGCGGATACCGTTTGCTCGGCGATATCATCTGCGATATTGATGATGAAAACAAATCAGAAAAGCGAAAAGAACTTCACCGCGAAGGTGACCGGGCAGAGCTTTCCTATATGCTTGACGGTTATCTAAAGAAACCGCCTGCAGAACCTTTCCGCGATGCTGTTATACGCTCCTGTCTTGAGCTTATCTCGAACAAGATAAAGCCGGGTGATGCTGTTAAGTACGCAGTGGCTCTTAAAAAACGCGGTTTTATGTGGGACGTGCTTTGCGATTATGTTGAGGAAAATGTTTTGAGAAAGGAGAAAAGCCGTGCTTAACGAACCGCAGGAATTTTTATCTTATACGGGTGTTCCTGTATATTCAGCAGTAAATAAGCAGGATTACTCCTATCTCGGCAGAATTCCATTTGCCACCATTCTTGATTTTGAAGGTTTCCCCCGCATACTTTCTATTATAGCGCGCGGATATATGCACGGAGGAAGTTCTCCGGATATTGACCGCGCAAATAAAGCGCTTTGCGCCTGGTGCAGTATTCCCGATAAAAAAGAAACTGCCGCCCGTGAAGAGTGGCAGTATAAAAGTGATTTTCATGAGCTGCACGGCGAGTTTCCCGAACTCGTTACCGAAGACGGGAAAGGCTGGTTTTACCGCCATGTTCACGGCGTCGCAGATTATATTTTAAGCAATCCGGATAAAACAAGTAAATCCGCATACCGGAATGCCCTGAGCATAAAAAACGGTTTTGACCGCGAGTGGCGAAACAAGGTAATACAATTCCAGATTCCTATTTTCTCTGAAAACACCAAAGGTGCGTGGATAGTCCGTTTTGATGATATAATTGCCGATGCCTTGGAGCTCGGAGAATTAAAGGTTTATCCTGAAACATTGCCCTATGATATATCCGAAAAGTTATCCGCCGTTTCCGACGATTTAAGAGATACGGTTTCTTACCTTGCGGCATATTATCTTGCGAATATTAATGATCAACCCGAATGGGTTGTTCTGCCTGTCGTTTCCTTTGACGCTTATTTCGGCGGCACGACCTTCAGCAAGAAAATATTAAGCAAACTCCCGAAGGATATTATTATCCGCGACCGTACCGGTTACGGCGTCAGCAGATACAAAGTAGCGGAGGATATAATTAAATCTGAATTATATCGCAGGAAATTATCAAGGCTTAAAAAGTAAATTTCTCGCTTTTGAATTTATTTATTGTAAGGTATTCTGAAGTAATCCAGATAAGTTTTAAATGTATCCTGTGCAGAGAGACAGGTATCGGTCAGATATCCCTTTTCATATTTCCATTCTTTCAGACCGCGATAGTAGAACATTTTAATTTTGTCCTCAATAATAAAGGGTACGATATTATGTTTAAGGCATTCCTTGAACATAATCAATCTGCCGACTCGGCCGTTACCGTCCTGGAAAGGATGGATGCGTTCAAACTGCACATGAAAACCGATGATGTCTTCAAGGGTTGTGTCTTCCCTGCTGTTATAGCTGCCGAGGAGTTTTTTCATTTCAGCAGATACATTTTCGGGCAATACAGTCTCGGTACCTCCCACCTCGTTAGGCAGCTTTTTATAATCACCAACGGCAAACCAATCTTTTTTAGCATCGCTTGTGCCGGTCTTTAAGATAAAATGCAGATGTTTTATAAATTTTTCGCTTAGCTGTGATTTTGCGCTGTCAATAATTTCATCGATACAGCGAAAATGGTTGGAAGTTTCAATAATATCATCTACCCGCACACTTTCATCGGTTACGCCTATGGTGTTGGTTTCAAATATATATCGGGTCTGATCGTGCGTAAGACGGCTGCCTTCAATATGATTGGAATTGTAGGTGAGTTCGATTTGTATTTTGTGATAAATTCCGCCGTGTAACCGGCTGTGTTTTTCTTCCTTCAAAACATCAAGCAAGGTCTGCGGTGCAGGTTTGCTTTTGTTGCTTCTTTCAGGTTTTTCAGCGTTTTCGGGAATGTTCCAGGTCTTGCCTGTAAGGAACGCACCGGGTACACGGTCTGCGGCACAATAATTGCGCACGCTGCGCTCCGATGTATTCCAAAGTATTGCCACCTCTTTGACGGACAGATATTTCATATTCCCACCTCCGAATTGCTGTTATCATTATACCACATTATCGGCAAAATATCAATTCAATCGAGCGGAATATGCTCATATTTTTGCCGATACCGGCATTTTTAATCAAATTCCTTTTCTTTAGTTAATGTGTGGTAATTTTTACCCAATGAAAAGGCAATTTTTTAATTTTGTGCTCTTTTTATCCAACTGCTATATTTGCGTAATCTCTTTTGCCATCAAACTGCCGCCTGTTCGGTAGATAAGTTTGTCATAGCATATGCTCGAACAGCGCAAGAACGATCAGCAGGCAATACTGCTTGAACGCTTACGTGACAGGGAACAGCCAATGTCTATACGCAGATGCTGGAAAAGTGCGAAGCGGATATCGCCAGGTTCACTGCCGAGATCAATGCCATTCGCAACTACGACGAAACGATCAGAAAACGCAAGTCAAGGATAAAACAAAGCATTGACCTCATAGATGATATTATCAAAGACGGAGCGATAAGCGATGAACACCTTCGGATGTTGGTAGATGTGATTCTGATAAGCGAGGTAAACAACGAGCAGTCAATTGAAATCGTCATGAAAGCGAATTTTCAAAACTGCCTTAACATGTACGATGAAAACGGCGAGCTCACCGACGGCGTATTCTTACCCGAAGATTTTCTCTAAAAGCACAGGCAGACGCATAACCTTAACCGACAAAAATCATCCGAAAATTGCGGTTAAAGATTGCGCGTCTGCCAAAAATTCAGCGTCCTGAAATGTAAATGTCAAGCGAAAATGTCAAAAAACGCTCATTTAAAATGTACAATTACGG
>USHL01000078.1 GCA_900554525.1 uncultured Oscillospiraceae bacterium
TGACAATTTCATACGACGGCACTGCTTATCACGGCTGGCAGGTTCAGCCGAACGGCATAACGGTGCAGGAAACCCTTCAAAATTCGCTTGAAAAGCTTCTGGGCTGCCGCCCTGCGGTCACCGGCTGCAGCCGCACAGATGCGGGTGTGCACGCCGAGGAATTCTGCTGTCACTTTGACTGTGAGGATAAATTGCCGGAAAACGCTTTTTTAAAGGGGCTTGACGCGCTGCTTCCCGAAGATATCTCGGTAAAGGCCTGCAAAACCGTGAAAAATGATTTTCACGCACGGTATGACGCCAAGGGGAAAACATATAAATACTATATTTTCAACAGCAGTATCTCAGATCCTTTTCTTGCGCGGTATTCCTGGCGTATTGAGCGTAAGCTCAATATAGATTTAATGAATGATTTCTGCGGAAAACTTGTGGGAACGCATGATTTTTCTGCGTTTTCTTCTTCCGGAAGAACAGTGGAGGATACTGTCCGTACCGTAACGGAGTGCCGTGCAGAGCGCAGCGGAAAAATTATTACGCTTACAGTTACGGCAAACGGGTTTCTTTATAATATGGTACGCATAATCGCAGGAACGGCGGTAGATGTGTCAGACGGGAAAATATCCGGGGATTCGGTAAAAGCGATACTTGCGTCAAGAAATCGTTCGCTGGCAGGCATCACCGCTCCTCCGCAGGGGCTGTTTCTGAAAAAAGTTATATATCAGGGTGGGGAAAATGCCTCAGTATAAAAAAAGACATATCAATCGGCTGCGGGGAGCCGCCGAAACGGTACGGAACAAAAAAGCGCGCGGCGCCCGTATTTCCGAGCCGCAGGATATAGAGATGACCCCGTCCGGCAAAAGCCGGAGGACGTCAAAGCCGCATAGCGACATGAGGGTAGTAAAGGGCAAAAAACTCGAGCGTCGCCGCAGGGCAAAGGTCTTAACTGCCGCAGCTGCGGTTATAGCGGTTGTCTGTGTGGTGCTGCAGCTTATTTTGCCGGTCGGTATAATTGAAAATATACAGAACCTTACGGCGCTTATAGGCTCGGGCGGCTATCCCATTTCACTTGAGAGCAGTAATACGCTCAATACGGTATCTCGCGGCACATCGTATTATTATGTGCTGACCGATACCCGCATAAATGCTTTTTCGGGCGGCGGCAAGGAAATCTATTCATACGCACATGGCTTTGAAAATCCCGTGCTCAAAACCTCTGAAACGCGGGCGATGGTTTTCGACCAGGGCGGCAGCGAGCTTTTTATTTACAATCTTGCGTCGCTTAAAGGAAATCTTAAGACCGAAAGCGAGATAATAACAGCCAATATCTCTGATTCGGGCACCTATGCAGTTGTTACTCAGTCGGAATCATATGCATCGGCCGTCAGCGTTTATGATAAGAATAACAGGCTGGTTTACGAATGGTATTCATCGGAGGATACCGTCAATAATGTGGCGGTTTCTCCAAACGGCAAAAAAATCGCGGTGTCGGCTTTCAGTGCGGCATCGGGGAATTATAAGTCAAAGGTGAGCGTCCTTAATTTCAGTTCCGCAACTCCGGAGTTTACCGAGGAATACGACGGAACGCTTGTTTTAAATCTTGACACTGCACATTCCTCCGGATTTTCGGTTGTGACTTCCGGCGGGGTGGATTTTATAAACTGGTCAGATTATGAAAAGGCGGTTTATGAGAATGAATATCCGATATCGATGTTCCGCTTGGGCTCCGGCGGTTCGGCGGCGGTGTTCAGCAGGGAGAGCGACCGTACCGATAACCGTATAGCGGTTTTCAGCTCAAAGGGAAAGCTCAAGTCTGAGTTTGAATTTAAAGGCATTATAAGTGATATTCAGATATCAGGCGGACATATTTATTGTATCAGTGGCACGAAAATTTATCTGCTGGACTCCGACGGCGCAGTGCTGCGGTCTGCCGAATGCGGCTTCGGCGCAGTACGGCTGGCGGTTACTGGTTCTAATCTTACTGCGGTTATAACAGATAACCGCATAGATAAAATAAAGCTTGAGCTTATAGAGTAAAGGAGAGTAATTATGAGCATTGTTCTTGATCTTATCGTTGCGGCAATAATTATACTGACAGTTGTTATGTCCGCTAAAAGAGGTTTTGTGAGGGTGATAATCGAGCTTGTCGGATTTATCGCCGCTGTTTTCATAACGTTCACAATAAGTACACCACTTGGAAACATAACTTATGATAAAATAATAGAGCCGCCGGCTTTAAAGGCGGTTGAAGATGCAACTGCCGATACCGCTGAGCTTTCGGTTGAAACGATGTGGGGGGCTATTCCTGAGTTTTTGCAGAACAGCGCTGAAAAAATCGGTATAACCAGAGAAAAAATTGAAGAGACTTTGAATAATAATTCCGGAGGAAGCGTCAGTTCGGTAGCGCAGACAGTTTCACAGGAAGCGGTAAAGCCGGTAATTTCGGAAATTTTAGCTTTGATTTATTCGGTGTTTATTTTTATACTTTTACTGATTGCGGTAAAATTCCTTGCAAAATTCCTGAACCGTGTTTTTTCGTTCAGCTTAGTCGGCACACTTAACCGTGTTTTAGGCGGAATAGCGGGAATCCCAAAGGGAATTATAATTGCAATCCTGTTCATCATTATAGTTACACTGATAACTATGTTTAGTACCGACGGCTTTTTGTTCTTCGATAAGGATGTTATAGAAGAAACGGTTATTTTCAAGCTTTTGTTAAAAATGATCCCAATGCAGTTTTAATATCGGAATGGAGATAAAGTATGAAGCTTTGCTCAAAATGTAAAAAACGTCCGGCGGTGGTCTTTATGACCGACGCCTCAAACCCTAATTCGGAGCCCAGCGGGCTTTGTCTTGTTTGTGCAAAAGAGCTCGGCATAAAGCCGATTGACGATATGCTTAAAAAGATGAATATATCCGATGAGGATATAGAGCAGATGAGCGAACAGTTTATGGATATGATGGCTCTCGGCGATCCGGATGACGGAGCTTTGAACGATGAGACATTTGATTTAGGCACTGCTCCGGCAATTCCTTTTATGAATAAGATTTTTGAAAGCTTAGGCGGAACGGAAAAGGGAGAAAAGAAATCCAATGCAAAGGAAGTAAAAGAAAACGGAGGAAAGAAAAAACGCCGCCGTTTCCTTGAGCAGTACTGTACCAATCTTACCGAGAAAGCCAGAGCGGGGCAGATAGATGTCATTATCGGGAGAGAAAACGAGCTTTACCGTACCATACAGATACTGTCAAGAAGAACAAAAAACAACCCATGCCTTATAGGGGAGCCCGGCGTCGGCAAGACAGCAATAGCCGAGGGGCTGGCGCAGAAGATAGCGAACGGAGATGCGCCCGCGCGTCTGCTTGATAAAGAAATACATCTGCTCGATCTCACCGGTCTTGTCGCCGGAACCCAGTTCAGGGGGCAGTTTGAAAGCCGCGTAAAAGGTCTTGTGGAAGAGGTCAAGAACGCCGGAAATATAATACTTTTTATCGATGAGATACACAATCTTGTCGGCGCCGGGGATTCTGCCGAGGGCTCAATGAACGCTGCAAATATATTGAAGCCGGCCCTTTCGAGGGGTGAAATACAGGTGATAGGCGCGACTACCTTTAAGGAGTACCGCAAGTATATCGAAAAGGACGCGGCGCTTGAACGCCGCTTCCAGCCGGTAACGGTAGAGGAACCGTCGATTGCCGACGCCGAAAAAGTGCTGATGGGCGTTAAAGGCTATTATGAGGGCTTTCATGGTGTGAAGGTACCGGATGATATAGTCAAAAAGGCGGTTATATTATCCGAAAGGTACGTTACCGACCGCTATCTGCCGGATAAGGCGATAGACTTACTGGATGAGGCCTGCGCCTGTGCCAGTCTTGCAAATAAGGCGATAGATGAGCTTTATGTCGTAAATAAGAAAATCGCCCAGTATACCGTTGAGCTTGAGGAGCTGGAGTCCGATATTGAAAATCCCAACTACGAAAAGCAGGCGATGGTCAAGGCTGAGCTTGAAAAGTATAAAAATACCGCCGAAGGGCTTTATGAGCCGGCGGCCGACAATACGGTTACAGATAAGGACCTGGCAAAGGTGATTGAGCTTTGGACAGGCATTCCGGCCACAAAGGTTCAGGAAAGCGACCTTAAAAAGCTTGCGGGCCTTGAAAGCGCTCTGAATGAAAGAATTATCGGGCAGGAGGAGGCGACGCATCTTGTGGCCTCTGCGGTAAAGCGCTCCCGTGTGCATACGAGCAACCAGCACCGTCCGGCGTCGTTTATCTTTGTAGGGCCTACCGGTGTCGGTAAGACCGAGCTTGTAAAGGTGCTGTCGGAACAGCTTTTCGATACTCCGGAGACGCTTATAAGGCTTGATATGTCGGAGTTTATGGAAAAACACTCCGTATCGCGCATAATCGGCGCGCCTCCCGGATATGTCGGCTACGACGAAGCGGGTCAGCTTACCGAAAAGGTGCGCCGCAAGCCCTATTCCGTGGTGCTCTTCGACGAGATTGAAAAAGCTCACCCCGATGTGCTGAATGTGCTTTTGCAGATTCTGGATGACGGCCGCATTACCGACGCGCAGGGACGCACCGTAAATTTTGAAAATACAATAATCGTTATGACCTCAAATGCCGGCAGTGAAAAGACCGAGAATCTTTTAGGCTTCGGCAGGACGGTCTATGACGCCTCGAAGGAAAAGGCTCTCAAGGCGCTTGAAAGCTTTCTGCGTCCGGAATTTATTGCACGCGTAGATGAAATCGTCGTCTTTTCGCCGCTCGGGTTTGACTCGCTTTGCAGGATTGCGGCCCTTATGCTCGGCGAGCTGCGTGATTCGCTTTCTGAAAAGCTTATCGAATTTGAGTTTGATGACAGCGTCTGCCGTTATCTTGCCGAGAAGTGCGGCGGCGGAAAGCGCGGAGCAAGAGAACTGCGCAACGTCATCCGCCGCGAGCTTGAAGCAAAGGTGGTCGATTTAATAATCGACAGCGGCGAGGGCAATATCGGTAAAATAACCGTAACCGCCGATAATGAAATCAAGGTAAAAGCAGAATAAAGCAGCTCCCCGATAACAGAAATCTCTGTTATCGGGGAGTTATTTATATGAGCTTTTGATAATCTCCGAAAAGCTCCCTTGCAAACCAAACATCTTTTACTTTAAATTCACGGTCTTTGAGGTAATTAAGGATTCCCGCGTCGGTAGTAAAGGTGAATTTCAGGCTGTAGGAATAAAGCGCCTGTTTGTTAAATCCCATTTTTTTATCGGCCGCGAGCTTTCCGTATTTTCCGTCTCCTAAAAGCGGATGGCCTATCGACGCCATATGCGCCCGTATCTGATGGGTGCGGCCGGTAAGCAGCTCTATATCTAAAAGGGAAAGATTGTTTTTATGTGCAAGCAGTGTGTATTTTGTTCTGACCGAAAGCGATTCGGCGGTCTTTTTACCTGTAAGATATACCTTGTTTTTGTCCTGATTTTTTTCAAGATATCCCTCAAGCATTGCGGACGGTTTTTTCGGAACACCGTGGACTACCGCTAAATAATGCTTTTCGATTTCTCGGAATTTGATCTTGTCGCATAATATCCTCAGCGCTTCGGCGTTTTTAGCCGCAATTACGATTCCGCCGGTGTTGCGGTCGATTCGGTTTGCAAGCGCGGGACGAAAGCTGTTTTCACTGTCAGGGTCATATTCCCCTTTATTATAAAGATAATGCTGTATCCTGGCTATAAGAGTGTCGTTATATTCGTTTTTGTCCGGGTGGACGAGCAGCCCCTGCTTTTTGTCGGCAAGCAGAATGTTGCCGTCCTCATAAACTATATCCAGCTTTGCCGGAGCGGAAAGAAAATCATACCGCGGCGGCGCCGATTCAAAAAATTCATCGTTGATATAGGCCTCAACCGTATCCCCGCAGCTTAGGCGGGTGCTTATTCCGGCGCGCTTTCCGTTGAGCTTTATCCGCTTGGTGCGTATGTATTTAAACATCAGCGCCGGCGGCAGCTTAGGGCAGTTTTTAGAGATGAATTTGTCCAGACGCTGGCCGGCGTCATTTTTATTTATTGTAAACTGTTTCATAGCATACTCCGATCCTACTTGAAAAAATGCAGGGTATATCATATAATTGAGAAAAAGGGGGCGTTAAAATGCAGGATAATCCTCACGAGGGGCATCGCCGGCGGGTAAAGGAAGAATTTTTGGCAAACGGCTTCGGAGAGAATACTCCGCCGCATAAATTTCTTGAAATGCTTTTGTTTTACAGTATTCCCCGAAAAGATACCAATGTTTTGGCGCATAAGCTGCTTGAAAGGTTCGGCTCGCTTGCCGGAGTGCTCGATGCATCCGCCGAGGAGCTTGAAAAAATTCCGGGAATTACGGAAAATACTGCGGCTCTTTTAAAGCTGATAGTGCCTACGGCGCGGAAATATCAGTCTGATAAGTGCGAAATAAAAAACCGGTATGAAAGCATTGACGATATATGTGAATTTCTGCTGTCAAAATATTTCGGTTTTAACGAGGAGGTCTTTGCAGTTACCTCTTTAAGCCTTAACGGCAGAATTTTG
>USHL01000079.1 GCA_900554525.1 uncultured Oscillospiraceae bacterium
TTTACAAAAGCTCGCCCGAAGCGGAAAAGCGGCTGAAAAAAACCTGCGGCTATTACGGATTTGATGAAACCGATATCAATAATATGCTCGGCTCATTTGAAACGGAATTTGATGAAATCGAGCTTTTCCGTCTCTGTAAAGCGGTTTCCGAGCTTATCTGCATTGAGCTTCACCGGCATCCTGCCGCCGCCGACAGCGGTATACCTCCGCTTGTCAAAATACTTTCCGAAACCGCGGCGGATTGTGAAAGCAGCGACACCCTAAAAAGCATATCCCGGCGATACCATGTCAACGAAAAATATTTAGGCCGTCTTTTCAAAAAACACTTCGGCTGTTCGTTTTCCGAATACCGTATAAAATCACGGCTCAATGATTCACGCGACCTGCTGCGAAACAGCCGTATGAAAATCATCGACATTTCTGCCGCCGTGGGCTTTGACAATGTATCCTACTTCAACCGCAGGTTCCGTACGGAATACGGTATGACTCCATCGGAATACCGCAGTATTTCAGCCGCAAACGAAGTATAATATATGCTTTTATATAAAAAACAGCTCCGCGCTTTTTGACGCGGAGCTTATTTAATTTTCAGTTTCTGACTGACCGCCGGATTCGGCGGCGTTATATTCGGACTGTGTTATAAGATAGCTTGAAATAGCGTATACCGTCCTGCCGTTATAATTAAGACGCGACCAGCCCTCATTGCTGACGCCGGTACGGGTGACAAATTCACCGCGCTTTAAAAGATATACTATCGTGGAATCCTCTTTGCTGCTGGTTACCGTGCGCAGATTGGTCTCGCTCTTGGCGGTCACCTGCTCGTTTACCGAAGTAAACACTATATCCGTACCGGATGTTTCTGAAGACGAAGCCTGTTCAGAAGAGCTGTTTACCTCGGTAGTAAGCAGGCTTGTTTTAGCATATACGGTTTTCCCGTTATAAGTCAGCCTTGTCCATCCGTTTGGGTTCACCCCTGTTCGGGTGACAAACTGACCGTTTTTAATGGTTGCGATCAGCTCTCCCGAGGTTGAAGGTATACTGCGGAGATTAGTCTCATCTTTAGCCGTGACCTGTCCGCTTGCGGGAGTAAAGCCGTCGTCCTCTTCCGGAGGCTTATATCCGCGGTCGGTCGTGAGATAGCTTGTGATGGCATAAACCGTTTTGCCGTTATAAACAAGCTTTGACCAGCCGTTGCTGCCGATACCCGTCCGCTTTAAAAATGTCCCGTTCTTTAAAAGCCCCAGAACCTTGCCTTTTGTAGTAGCGCTGTCCCGCAGGTTGACCTCTATTTTAGCCGTAACCTCATCGTCTGCCGCGGAATATATTTTGCTGTCCTCCGATGGAGCATCGGCGTCCGACGGTCTTTTTGAGGAGTTTTTCGGCTCCGCTTTTTGGTTCACAAAATAAGAGACGACCATATCCACATTGCCGCTGATACCCGGCACGCTGCCCATATTGGTATACTGCCACATGTCATATCTGCCTGAGTAATCCGGGTCAGATGTTTCGGGATAAGCGGGACTTGTATATCTCGCTACCCATATTTTATACTTTGCCTCGATGCGGTCGGTATCCCAATCGGCTGAGCCCTCAAGCTCGTTCTTGGCGGCATAAAGCATGCCGTCATATCCCTTGCCGCTCACATAATCAAGAAAAGCCAGAGCGTTTTCCGTACGCTGTGAGTTTGTAAGCGAGTACATACGGCTTTCGGAATTTTTAAAGCCCTCACAGTCATACACTACGGGATATGAGATAGGATAGCCTTCTATGGCAGAAGCCGTCCATTCCGCCTCTTCCTTTGCCTCAGCGGTATTTATCGCCGTAGAAAAGAAATACACACCGACAAGAACGCCTGCCTTTTCTGCCTGCTGAATATTATAATCGGCATAAGCGTCCTTATAAATGATTCCGTTTTCACCGCGGTAGCCGATTCTGATTACCGCAAAGTCTATACCTGCCGCCTTAACCTTTTTCCAGTCTATCCTGCCCTGCCACTTTGAAACGTCAATGCCGTTGGCCTTGCCCTCTCGCGGCTTCAGGCTTTCGGCCTTTACCTCATCGCCTGTTTCCCCGGAATTTTCCAGATTTTCGGGATCGAGCATATCATTGCCCTCCGAAACGTCCGAAACGCCTTCAGAAGCCGGGAGCGGCGCCGAGCTTGTCTGCTGCTCTTTCCCGCAGCCGGCGGCAAAAACAGCCACCGTGCAGACCAGCAGTATGCAAAGCAGGCCTTTCACCTGCTTAAATTTAATACGCATAAGCATCACCCGAAATTATTATACACTATTGCTGTGCAAAAATCAAATAACCGCCGCAAAGTTTGTGCTTTACGGCGGTTAAATTTAATTTTCCGGAGCTGCCCGCTCGGAGAGCTTTAAAGAAGCTATGACTTCTTTTGTCTTTGTAAAGCCTTCTTCGACATAGATTGTGCTGTACATATGATTCCCTTCTTTATTATATCCGTCTATGCTATATTCAATGGTGTTCGCTCGCAGTATGATGTCCATACCGGCATTTTTCAGGTCTTCGGTATAAGCTTCGGTAATCTTCTCAAGCTCTGCCGCAGTAATATAAACATTTTCGATTGATTCCGTACCGCTGTAACCGTTATAATTATATTCCGAAATCCAAAGACTTCCGTCGGCAAAGCTTTCAAGCTCCTCCCTTATACCTGAAATATTTTCTTCGCTTCTGACAATACCGAGCAGATAATCCGAGAATTCATTGTAATCGATATAAAAGCGGCGACAAAACGTTTTTCCGTTTTTAAGGTCATAATTGAGCGCGAGATAACCGTAATCACCTTCAGATTTTTCCTCGCCGCTTTCCGCAACCGCGCTGTGCAGCGCAAGAACCTGAGACGGGTCGCTGAAGTCAACGCTGATGCCGCCGAATCCGACCGTTGCCGACGATATGCCGGTCTTTTCGGGTATCCTTGAGGTAAAGCCAAATCCGCCCAGCTCAAGTATCAGCACAGATACGCCGATTATACCTGCCGCGCAAAGGCCGGTAACCGCCGAACGCTTTACCGTTTTAAAGCCACGGTCGCTTATAGCTCCGAAGGTTACGGCGGCAAGCACCGCTCCTACGGCGGCAAATATCCAGAACGTCACGCCGTATTCTCCGCCCGCAAAAATACTGCCGAGTCCAAAGCCGCCTATAAAGCCGATTATCAGGGCGCAGATTATATAAATAAAGCGATAGGCATATGAAATACCGCTTTTTTCGCTTTTCCGTCGGCTGTAAAGAAAATAAGAAATCAAAAAACTTATTACCGTTACAAGGATAAGCCTGATTGCGAAATGTTCCGGCCGCGCCATTGTATAGCTTTCCTCAAACATCATAAGCTAATTGGCAAAGGCATATACGAAGGGTGAGAAAGCGTAAAACCAGCTTCCGAGCATTCGTTCGGCATATCCCGCAAGCAGACTGCGGCACATTGAGTTTACAAAGAGCACCACCAGCAGCACGCCGAAATTATAGGTAAAAAAGGAGATTATAAGGTCGGCCACACTGCCGGCACAGACAATGAAAAGCAGCGTAAAGGCGCAGCACATCAGTATTATAAGGATATTATATCCAAAGCCGGCAAAAACAGATGAAAAGCTGCCCTCTATTTCATCGAGCATTATAATGCCGCACATTGAAGCATAGGTCAGCACCAAAGGTATCAGCTGCGGCACTGTGCTTGCGAAAAAGCGTGAAAAGAGCATGCCTCCTCGGGTCACAGGCAGAGAATTAAACAGATCGCTCGACTTCCTTGAATAGAGAAACGAAAAGTTTATAAAAAGATTTACAACTGCCGCGGCAGAGGTCGCCGCCGTAACAAAACACATAACAGACGGCAGCATATTGTTGAAATTATAAACCGGAACCGCATTTGTAACATCGCTAAGATAAAGCAGAATATATCCCGGGCATATAAGCAGCAAAAATACCGTGACCAGCACCGTGAGGCCCATCGACCGTTTCATCGAATAAAAAAACAGATTCAGCGCCGGATGAAAATTATTTAATGATTTGCTTGACATCGTAGCCGGTCACCTCCAGTTCATATACAAACATTTCCTCAAGCGTCGGCTCTATACACTCGGCAAAAACAGGAGAAAGCCGGTTTATATAATTCATTATTTCATCCTCGTCACCGCGCACTATCATCTGTATTATTGAGCCGCTGCGCTCGATTTTGAGAATGTTGAGACCTGAGAAAACCGACTTCTCGGGTATCTTTGAAAATGCCGCCTGCACCTTGTGCAGTTTACCCTTGAGCCTGTCGGTCTCGTCGCTGAAAATCATGCTTCCGTTGTGTATAAGACCTACATGGTCGCACAGGTCTTCAAGCTCCCGCAGGTTGTGAGAAGCGATGATCGTGGTCATGCGGCGGCCGTCCGCCCCCTCAATAAGTATGTTTTTCAGCACCTTCCGCATAACGACGTCAAGACCGTCGAAGGCCTCGTCCAAAAGCAGGTACTCAGGACAGGTCGAAACCGCCGTTATCAGCGCCGCCTGACGCTGCATACCCTTGGACATGGTAGAAATCTTCGCCTTATAATCAAGGGGAAAAACCTCTATCAAACGTTTATAAACCGAAAAATCGAAGCTTTTATAAAGCTTGGAATAAAACCTTGCCATTTCGCGGATATCGGCATGCGGCAGAAAATACGGCGTATCGCCGAGATATGCCGTTTTAGTTTTAACCGCGGCGTTGTTGAAAACATTTTCACCGTCTATTTTTATCTCTCCGCCGTCGGGACGGTATATTCCCGAAATCAAACGCAAAAGAGTCGATTTACCGGAGCCGTTGGAACCAACCATTCCGTAAATTGAACCCTTTTCTATCTGAAAATCCACTGCGTCGAGTGCTTTTTTACCCTCAAATATTTTTGTAAGCCCCTTAGCCTCAATCATTTTTTGCCCTCCCCGCAGGTATCTCTTACAATTTCGGTAAGCTCAGCCTCGGTAAGCCCGAGCTCGGCCGCCTTTCTGACCGCTTCACCGAAATCCTTTTTGGCCGACAATATGACCGCCGTATCGGCCGCCGCGTCGTCCGAAATAAAAGAGCCTTTGCCCTTTACCGTATATATTATGCCGCTGTTTTCAAGTATCTGGTATGCCTTTTGAATGGTATTGGGATTGACACTGAGCTCAACGGCCAGCGCGCGCACCGAGGGAAGCTGTTCCCCGCTTTCGACAAGACCCAGCGCTCTCATACGGATAAAACCCTTGACTATCTGATCACATATAGGGACCCCGCTTTTATAATCAAGCTGCAGCACGGCGCACCTCCGAATTTAAACTGTACTACACGAATTAGTACAGTTTAATAATACACTGTATTTCCCGTTTTGTCAACATAATTTTCAGTAATTTTACGACTTGCAAACAATTCCGCAATGTTATAATATATATTGGAAAGGATGTATCAAATTGGAATCTTACAGTTTCTTGCTCTCACTCGCACTTATTCTGGTATTTACCAAAATTTTCGGTCTTATGACCGCCAGGGTACACCTGCCGCAGGTAGTCGGGGCGCTTTTGGCGGGAATACTTCTCGGACCGAGCTGCGCCGGGCTGCTCACCGAATCCGACTTTTTAATGAAAACCTCTGAAATAGGGGTCATAATGCTGATGTTCATTGCCGGAATCGATACCGACATCAATGAATTAAAGCATACGGGGCCTACCGCCTGCTTTATCGCCTCTTTAGGCGTTCTGGTGCCCATACTCGGCTGCGGAGGAGTCTATTACCTGTTCTTCGGCGGAGCTTTTAATTACGAAAGCCTTATAAAATCATTGTTTGTAGGCATAGTGTTCGCCGCAACCTCGGTCAGCATCACAGTCGAGACCCTCAACGAAATGGGTATGCTAAAAACAAAGGTAGGCACAACGCTGCTTTCAGCCGCTATAATCGATGACATAATTGGCATTGTCGTACTGAGCATTGTCTCAGCTTTAGGCGACAAAACCGTAAATCCCGGAATAGTAGTTTTAAAAATTCTCGCTTTCTTCGTCTTCACCGTTGTTGTAGGCTTCCTTGTGTATCATCTTTTCAAGCGCATTTCGGTAAACCACTCGACCAGCCGCCGCGTAGCGGTATGGGCTTTGGCTTTCTGCTTCTTTATGTCATACTGTGCCGAAAGGCTTTTCGGTGTGGCGGACATAACCGGCGCGTATTTCGCCGGCGTCATTCTATGCAATCTGACCGGCCTGCGCCAATATGTCGCCAAAAAAGTGACCGCGGCGTCATATCTTATTTTCTCCCCTGTTTTCTTCGCTCATATCGGCATCAAAACCGATCTTTCAGGTATAAATTCAGGTATTATACTGTTCGCCGTCATACTGGCGGTAATGGCGGTCATAACAAAAATAATCGGCTGCGGAGCCGCCGCCCGCATCTGCAAATTCAAGGGTAAAGATTCGCTGGCAGTCGGGGTCGGTATGGTAGCCCGCGGAGAGGTCGCACTTATGGTAGCGCAGAAAGGCATTGACTCCGGCAATATCGAAAGCCGGGTTTTCC
>USHL01000080.1 GCA_900554525.1 uncultured Oscillospiraceae bacterium
TGAAGCTTTTCTATGATTTTGAGAGCTATTTCTTCATTTTAACTTTACACTACCAAAATAAAAGCGCATCTTACGATACGCTTTCAAAAATAAATATTAAGTTGTTCCGAGAGTTTTCCGCTCCCGAAAGCCGGTTTCGCGATAAAAGCTTTCAATGCTTTGACGGAGCTTCTCTTTCGTAAACCTTTCTCATTCTTTCCCAATCGTCATCTGTCATATCTTTATACCATTCTGGGTCGCCGCCGTCTGTGTCTTCCCCGTAATAACCGCCGTATAAATATGCCATGCAATTTTCTGTCTTACACCTGACAAGCCAGCCGTTTCTTTCAACTGTAAATTCATTGCCGCAGCGGGGGCAGGTGATTTCAGTTTTCCCGAATCTTTGAAGATCGTCACAAGCCTCGTCTAAAAGCATGCCCTCTTCTTTTGTTTTAACGTTAATATACACCTTATCACCCCGTATTTTAATGATGCCCGGCGAAGGTCAAGCCCTGCCAGTCTTATCAAGAATCAATCTGTCATTTTTTATTGGACAAGTAGATTGCCAAATGCTCAAATAAAGGTAACTTTATAAAAGTTTCTAAAATCAGTATCTGTGCGCGTCGTTGTCTTTATCCCATTTCAAACGTTTGTTGACCTTTTCCATCGCCTCGACTGCCTCCGGCGGGGCGTCTTCATTAGGTATAAAATAGTAACCATCTTTATCCCTTGTATAATATTCACGATGCTTTAACAGATAAAATAAATCCATATCTTTTCTCATAAAATAAACCCCCATTAATTTGTATTTTTATTATAACCCGAAATGCGAATTGTGTCAAACGAAACAGGCGTGCGGATGGGCACGCACGCCTGTGTTTAAAACTATTTTGTGACAAGCAAATCGAGTGTCACGTCAGCTGCATCCGCAATTTTGATAAGCGTTTTAACGGTTGGAACGGAAGAACCGCATTCCAGATTATACACGGTTCTTGATGTTGTTTTTATACGTTCCGAAAACTTTTCCTGAGACTCGGCGAATTTTTCCATGCGCAGCTTTCTGATGTTTTCGCCGATGACATAAACAGACCTTTTCGACATATTTCGACCTCCTTTAAAAAGGAATTTAGCACAGATTTAAATAAAAACATTTGACAAAAAGTTCCCGAAACCTAATATATTCCCAATTCTTTTAGAATTTGGGCGGCAAATAAATTTTCTTTTCCCTTAGACATGGCATAGATTTCTGCGAATAATTCATCTTCACTTGTTGACGCATCTGAAATCTGTTAGCCGAAATTTCTCCGCTCCACATATCCTTTTGAATATTGCTCCCTGCGAAGCTCCGCCGCCTCTTCCTGCGGAATTTGCGATTCATATAATTCGGTCAGTTTTTTCCTGAGCGCCGTTTCGTCTGTTTTTCCTTTTACAAAAGCCGCTGAAATTTCAGCGGCTTTATAGGTTTCATCATCAACAATAATTGGTTTAGAAATAATATCAAGTGCCGGAATACCTGAATGCTGTGAAATCTTTTTCAATGTTTTAGCGGTAAGTTTTATCTGGCATCGTTCTATCTTTCCTAAGGTTTTACGGGAAATTCCACATATTTCTGCAAACTCTTCCTGTGTATAGCCAAGATAAATACGTATAGCGTAAACATTGTTGGCAATTATCCGCAAAATATCGGTATTCCCTACGCTTTCAATATATTTACTGAAATTATAGTTATTCTTTTCGGTGATTCCCAGCAGTTCCTTGGCCGCGCGGCGCAGTGCGGAATTAGTGATACTGTCGGTCACAAATTCTACAGCAATTTCTCTGAGCCGCGGAGCGCCCACGTCAAGAGCAGGGTCAAAAAGCTGTTCTATGCCGATTCCGAAATGCTTTGCCGCCCTTGCCGCAAATTCTATATTAACATCTTCTTTCGCACGTTCCATCCTGTTTACTTCTTTAGAGCTTGCGTCGATAGCCTGCGAGAACTCCATCTGCGTCTCATTTTGGGCAAGCCTCAGCATACGTATATTTACGGCAAATATCAGTCTGTCAAGCTCTGTAAGTTCAGGGGCTATTTCGGCAAATTCAGGGTCTTGGGCGCGTTTTATCAGCTCATCAATATATGACCTGTACAGCTCCCTGTACTCCTCAAGGCTGATCTCGCCGTTGCGGTAGCTTTCAACCAGTCTTTTGCCTTTAAAGAACGGCAGGGCGTACTCTGTCGCCGTATCGGAATGGGTTCTGCGGCTGTGATATACCCGGCTGAGGTAGTCCCGTATATATTTCAGGTCCTCCTCCAGCGTGCGGAAGCGCGCGCTGCCGGTTATGCGGCTTATCAAATCCTTTATCCAATTTATAATCCGCTCGAAAACCGTCGGCCGGTGCCCGGCTATCTCGCGCAGGGCATCTATATCGCCGTCACCGAATATCTTTTCCCCGACGAAATCCGCAATCAGCTCTTTAAGGGCAGACTCGCGGCCGAAGTCCGCGGCCTCGCTTTCGCTAAGCACCTCCGAGCTTTTATAAGTCTCTGCGATACGGTCAAGCAGCAGATCAAGCCCGCTGTCAAGGCCGTCGGCGTAAATCCCAAGCTCCGAAAGCCTCTGCTTTACATATTCGGCAAAGGCGGGGCTTTCTTCCGCAAGATATCGGGCAAACCCTTTATAAAGTCTGCGGCGTTCGAGGTCGTGGGTAAGCTCATGCCCGAAAATCTCGGCTGTCTGCCCGGCGGCCGACATTCCGCTGTTCAGCACCACCGTGCGGCTTTCAGCCAGATATTTACCCCTGATATTCGGGTTATCGCTCCACTCTACGTTAAGTCCGAAAATCCCGGCAAGATGCTCGACAAGCCGCCGTTCGGGGGGCACCGGCTCTTCGTTTCTGACTCCCGCCTCGATTTCGTCCTCGATACTTATGTTATTCCGCAGATCCTCGCCGGACGGCTCGCGCAGCATGCTTTCACGCGGTGCGAAGCCGTAGTCCAAGGAATACAGAGCCGACCCGCCCAATTTGCCGGCAGGCCTCTCACTGTGCCCGAAATGCCTTAAAACGTCCTCCGGCAGTATATCCGGGAAATACCTGTTGACATATTCAAGCAGCTCGGCTATACTGATAGTGGAATCAGTAAGGTAGTCCGTTTCGGCGGGAACGCCTGGGGATAAGCTCCCGGCTGATTCCGTTTTTGCATTTACGGCGTACAATACATCTATCGACGTCACTTCGTTTGTTACTCTGTCGACAACAAACGATATTATATACGGCTCATTGCTTTGATTCTTCGCTATGCCGACAAGTGAATACGAATTGCTTATTTTATCGTTTTGCGGCAGCAGCTCATTGATTTTTATTGAATTTTCAAGAATTTCTCCCGCTTTTAAAGTTATGGGCGCCAAAACCTTAAATCTTCTGTCTAACCCGTGCCTTAAGCCGTTTTTACTTATAACAATTTCTGCGCCGATATCCTTTACATATACCACCGCGTTGCCGTTATCGTTGGTATATCCAATCTCGGCGGCATTTTTCACTGCCGTATCAACAATATTTTTTCTGACATTCGCGGTCGGGGAATATTCTACACTGTCATTTACCGTGATGATTTTCATATCCGGCTTCGCCGTCAGCGCTTCGTATGAATACGCGCCGGACAAGCCGCCGCTTTCTCCTTTATAATTCGGTGCGGCGTCATAATAAGCATATTCATTACCGCTTTCGGGCAAAGAAAAAGCAGACTTTGCAAAGTCTGCTCCGTCCGCCGGTCTGCTCTGTACCGGTGCTCGGCCGTAGTCCAAGGAATACAGAGCCGATCCGCCCAATTTGCCGGCAGGTCTCTCACTGTGCCCGAAATGCCTTAAAACGTCCTCCGGCAGTATATCCGGGAAATACCTGTTGACATATTCAAGCAGTTCGGCTATACTGATAACGGAGTCGGTAAAGGCAGCGGAAGCATCCGTGAGCCTTGGCAGCAATGCAGCCGGCTCTCTTTTCGCGTTTGCAGAATACAAAACATCTACTGAATTTATTTCATTTTTATAAGAGTTGACAAGGAACAGAACAACATAAGGTTCATTATTTCGGTTTTTCGCCATACCTATTAAGACATAGGTATTATTTACTGTGTATTCTCGCGGGTTTAGCTCATTTATTTTTATCGACTTATTCAGTATATCACCGATCTTCATCATTACAGGTGCGTTTACGCTCATTCTCCTGTCAAGAGAGTGTCTTATCGAATATGTTGAAACCACTACAGTTCTTCTAATATCCTCCACAAAAACACTCACACTGCCGTCCGTGTTTTGTCTGCCGACAGACGCGGCGTTTTTCTTTGCCTCTGCCACAACAGCTGCACGGCTGTCCGGAATGTCTTTGTCAAGAACGGTCACCTTCATATCCGGCTTTGCTACCAGCGCTTCATATGAATACGCGCCGGACGAGCCGCCGCTTTCTCCTTCATAATCCGGTTGGGCGTCATAATAAGCATATTCGTTACCGCTTTCGGGCAAAGAAAAAGCAGACTTTGTAAAGTCTGCTCCGATATCTCTGTTAAATTGTTCCGATGAATGTAGTGTCTCATGGCTTGCAATCTCGATTTCGGAAAGGGTCGCAAGGCTTGAGACAAATACCGTTCCGTCCGGCGCGGTCAGCGCCCCGGTATGGCGCTTAGTAATTCCCGACTGATTGGATTCCAGCGCGCCGTCACAGTATACCGCCTCTACGCCGTATGACCTCAGCCTTGAAACCGCCCTGCCTGCCGGCGTATTGTCAGGCTGCTTTTCGTAATAAGCCAGAAGCGAATTATTATGCCTTAATAGTATCCGTCTTCCTCGTCCAGCTTTCTCCTGATTTCCCACCGTTCTTCCGGTGAAAGCTTCTTCACTTTCTCGCCAAGCTCTTTCATTTTCTTTATATGCTCCGGCGTTCCGGTATCCTTTCGTTTCTCCGCGTTGTCCGTTATCCTCGCTGTATCCTCTTTGCTCAGGTACTGCATTTTTCTCACCTCCGCCGTAAGCGTCTTCGTTTACTCGTCTTTCCCGTATATCTCCAGCATCACTTTCGCGAAGTCGGAATGTGTTTTCTCTCTCCGCTGTATCAGATAATCCAAATCGCTTGTTACGCTTTCCATATAGCCCATTCTGTTCACCGAAGGCAAAGTCTCGGCTTCCCTGCCTACCTCTTTCATTTCCTTCCATAAAGCCATAAAGCGCTGCGGAATTTTCACCCTGTTGCCGTATACCGTCTCGGTCTCCGCCAAAGGCTGAAACTCCTCTTCCTGCCAATACTCCGGTATCCTGATTTCCATAATTATCTCCTCCGTAATTCTCTTCGGGCTGAGTTACACCGACCTCTTCAGCGGTAATTCCGTTTTCGGCAACCGTTATGACCTGCTCAGGGTCAAAGGCAATAACCGAAAAATCTCCCTCATATTGATTATAATAAACTATACCGTCATAACCTTTATTTTTAAGTATCGCCCGTAATTCTACAGCTGCTTCACTGCCGTAATCAGTAGAGTAAAAGCCCTTGCTTTCCCTTGTTCTTTCATGCTCAAGCCCGTTTATTATATGCATTTTATAAAGACGTCTTGCAATATAAACTACTTTCCAAACTTCGTTATCTTCTTTAAAATAAATCGGATTCTTTATATTGAGATAGACCTCTTTATAATATCCGTCAGTTCCTTCTGATAAATCACTCTTCCGTTTCTGTGCGGCTTTGAAGGTTCCGAAATGAAAGCCTAATTCGCCTTTTGCGAAGACCTTGAATTTATGACTTGTCCAGTGGTAGAGCGAAAGCACGCTGCCGTCGGAATTTTTAAGCGCCGTATTGTTAAGCCGTCTTTGCAGCTCAAGGCTAAGCCTTCTGCCGGCAGTATCCATGCCGCTTACCGGCTTTTCGGACAAGCGGACGAAATATTCTCCGTCAAAGCGCTCGACCGCTTTTGCTGACGGCTTCTGACCGCCGTTTTCAAGCCAGCCGGAGCTGCCTATATTATATGCGCCGTCCGCGGCATCAATGCCGGACTGCGAGCCGTTTACGTTTTCATTATACTGCGCCCCGCCGGCACTGTCAACCGTCAGCCCGGCCGCAGCTCCCGTTTCATAATTCCGCACCTCGGGCGAACCGTTGGAAGACACAACGGAAAATTCTCCCGCGCTGTTTTCCGCCTTTTCGGATGCACCGTTATTGACAGCCGTATCACCGGCCCCGCCTTTACCGGCGGTATTTTTTATATTGACATTTTCAGAAGAATTGGGTATACTGTTATCGGAGACATTGTCTGTTGGCGACAAGCCTGAGTTATTATTAACTCCGCCCGCCCTTTCAGCAGTGTCTCTTTTTGTATTGAATATAAACTGTGAACCGTCCGGCATAAGCAGCCGGTGTACTTTATAATAATTTTTACCCTCCTGCCTGCTGTCGAAAACAACCGCCGTCATACCGCCGCTGCTGTCAGTATACTGTATTAC
>USHL01000081.1 GCA_900554525.1 uncultured Oscillospiraceae bacterium
CAGTTTTTTTAACTCATTGTGAATTTTTACATAAATTTTATAGTTTTCCAAGCATTGAGTCTATCGATTCATCGCTCTTAAAATCTACCTCACAAGGCTTTTTGAAAAGCGACCAGCTTTCGATAAGCATACTCTCTTCGCCCGCGGCGACGGTTTTCAGCTCACTTAAGCTTTCCACCTCGATCATACTGCTGTTGGTATAAGTTTCAAACGAACAGCCGCCGTCCGGATAGGCAGCGTCGGGATGCAGAGTATCGTATTTTTTGCAGAAAATGTCATCACCGAGCACATAATATACCGTGCCGCAGTTAAGGTCGAAGCCGAATTTTATCGGATTTTCAGACGAGGTGTCCTGCCGGAGGGTCATATACTTCCTGCCCCAGCCTATGCGGCTGTCGCTCATATCCGTATACGGCCATACCGATATGATTCTGTTTGAAAGCAGTCCGGTGTCGTTAGTATTCATAGGCACTATGAGCATTCCGTCCACATCGCAGACCGTAAGCCCCCAGACCGCAAATTTTTCAGGCGAATCCGAAATATTTTTAACCTTCATTATAACCTGCATATTTGCGTCATCGGCGTCCATTTTAAGCTCAAGCGTTTTAGCAACGCCGTTTTCGGTTTCAGCTGCGGGAGTAAATACCGCGCCATGCTCGGTAATCTCATAACTCACCGCGGTCAGGTCGGGGTAATAGGTCTGAGGATATGCCTCCGGCGATACCCATATCCTGTGTCCTCCTAAATTTTCCCATCTTCTGCCCTCGCCGTAATAATCCGTGAAAGCTTTGTCATCTTTTGCCTCAAAAGCATTTCGGTTGCTGCACATAATATTTTCCCCGCCGACATACCCGAATTTTATGATGCGCGGACCTATATCCAGCGTAACATAAGCCTCGATAACACCGTTGGAAACCGAAAGACATTTTCCGTAATTTTTAAAGGACTCAACTTCTCTGACAGATACCATTTTTATCACTCCGTTTTTATTAGCTTCGCGGTATATTCACTGCCGCAGGCAGGCGGATTTTCAAGCGCAAGCGCAAACAGATCCGCCGCGCGGCATTCCGCCTCAAATACCCGCCGTGCTTCCTCCGGAAGAGAATTTATCTCTGCCGCACGCAGAATCACCGGCACCGGAGATTCCGCGGCGACTTTCCTCAAAAGCTCACCGCCGCTGCGGCTGAAGCCGAGCACCCTCAGATACGGAGGCGTCTTAAGAAAGAAAGAATCATCCAACCCTAAAAACGCAGAAAGCACCAGTCTGCGAACGCGCGCGTGGGTATACCGCTTGGTTTTAATCATATTATACAGTTCTTCAAGCCCGGTTGCAAGCTTTATTGCAGAAAAAAGCTTATTTTCTATTCCCTCGCTTATATCCGGAAGCCGCGCGAGCTCCTCCGGCCGCCTGACCCGCAGCGTCGCCAGAACCGCCCGCTCGAGCCGTTTTATATCCGCGAGATTTTCCTTTCGGAAAAGCGGAAGTACGCTTTCGGGCATATAACGCGCCGCAAAATTCATATCCCCCGCTTTCAGCTTTTCTCTCAGCAGCGAACCCGAAGCATAATTTCCGAAGACCTTATCGGAATCATGTCCTGCGCCTTCCCGCCTTACCGTCAAAAACTCAATATCAAGCCCGAGACGCTTTGCGGCCAGCATATACTCTATGCCGAGGTTATTGTTAGGCAGGTCAAGTATACCTCTTTCAAGCCCCGCGGACACAGCGGCTCTATCCCTCGCCGCCGCAAAGGTAACGCCTTTTTTCAACTCTGAAGCAAGCCTTTCCCGAAAGCTTTCGGAGTCAAATACACAGCATGCAGCCGAAAGCTTTGATATATCCCCGCACTCACTGCCGAAAATCAGGGTCCTGCAGCCCGCCGCCGCAAGCAGAAAAACTCCTCCCAGTGCGAAATTCTGCGCGGTTGACATAGCCCAGTATACCGGCAAATCTATCACAAGATCGGCGCCGGCAAGCAGAGCCGCTTTTGCCCGTATATGCTTTTCCGCTATCGCCGCGTCACCCCGCTGAACAAAATTTCCGCTCATGACGCAGACGACATCACCAAGCCCTGCCGCCTCGGCAATCAGCCGCGCATGACCGCTGTGAAGCGGGTTGAATTCCGCAATTATTCCGATAGCCGCCAAAATATCACTTCTTTGCAAAAAAAACTTGAAAAACCCTTATATTTAAAGTATTATATATAAGTGTAACATATTTTTTTATTATCTTCAACACGGAGGATGTCAAGATGAAAATTTTTGTTGTGAATGCAGGCAGTTCATCGTTGAAATACCAGCTGATCGATATGGACAACGAACAGGTGCTTGCCAAGGGTCTCTGCGAGCGTATCGGCGTCAGCGGAGCTATTTCCCACAAGTCGTCAGACGGCAGAGTCTATAACGCCGACACACCGATGCCGACGCACAGCGAAGCCTTTGAAGCGGTTGTTTACGCTCTTACAAAGAGCGATGCCAAGGTCATTGATTCGTTTGACGAAATCTCGGCGATCGGTCACCGTATAGTTCAGGGCGGAAGTGTATTCCCTAATTCCTGCCTTATTACCCCGGAAGTAATTGATAAAATAGCGGAGCTCGGCGCTCTTGCCCCGCTGCACAATCCGGCGCACGTACTGGCCATAAAAGCCTGCATCAAAACCTTCGGAGATAAAATACCTCAGGTCGCGGTGTTCGACACCTCATTCCATCAGACTATGCCGCCGAAAGCATATATGTATCCGCTGCCGTATGAATATTACGAAAAATACGGCGTACGCAAATACGGCGCTCACGGCACCTCACACCGCTTTGTAAGCGACAGGGTCGCAGCCATTGAAAACCGCCCTAAGGAAGAACTCAAGATAATCACCTGTCATTTAGGAAACGGATGCTCCATCACCGCGATAGAAAACGGCAAATGTGTCGATACCTCTATGGGATTTACTCCGCTTGACGGCTTTATGATGGGCACGCGTTCCGGGACTCTTGACCCTTCGGTGCTGACCTACATAGCGGAAAAAGAAAATCTTTCCCCCGCCGATGTCAACCGCATCTGCAATAAGGAATCCGGCATGCTCGGTATTTCCGGCATTTCCAACGACAACCGCGACATCTGCTCTGCCGCTGAAGCCGGCAACAAGCGCGCCCAGCTTGCAGTTGAAATGCAGAGATATGAAATACTTAAATTCGTCGGCTCATATATCGCCGCCATGAACGGCGTCGACGCTATTGCTTTTACCGGAGGAATCGGTGAAAACGACCCCGAGCTTCGCAAATCGGTCTGTGCCAATCTCGGCTTTATCGGCGTTGAGCTTGATGAAGAAAAGAACGCCGTACGCGGCAAAGAAATCAAGATTTCCACTGACGAAAGCCGGGTCAACGTATACGTAATTCCGACCAACGAAGAGCTGGCTATTGCACGCGATACACTCGCTATAATATCGGAGGCTTAAATGAATATAAACGAAATAAAAACAAAGCTTTTATCGGGCGGGTTTGATAAAGATCTTGCAATGCTTTACGGGGATACCCAAAAAGCCCGCGGCCGTTATTCCAAAGCACTCGAAAGCTTTTCCGAGCTTTATCAGGAAACCGAAAACATACGCCTTTTCAGCGCTCCCGGACGTACCGAGGTGGGCGGAAACCATACCGACCACCAGCACGGCAGCGTACTGGCGGCAAGCGTCGATATGGATGTTATCGCCGTAGCCGCTCCCAACGGGGAAAATGTCATACGCATCAAATCAGAAGGCTATGATATGGACGTCATCGACATCTCCGAGCTGGAAATCGACGCTGATGAAAAAGGCCGCGCCTCGGCGCTGATACGCGGTGTCGCAAGCCGTTTTGCCGAAATCGGCTGTACCCTTGCGGGTTTCAATGCCTATACTACATCAAACGTGCTGAAGGGCTCGGGGCTCTCCTCCTCAGCAGCCTTTGAAGTACTGGTCGGCACTATCATAAACGGAATGTTCTTTGGAAACAGGGCGGATTCCGTCACCGTTGCCAAAATAGGTCAGTATGCCGAACGTGAATATTTCGGCAAGCCCTGCGGGCTTCTGGACCAGATGGCAAGCTCGCTCGGAGGCTTTACCTACGCTGATTTCAACGACCCGGAAAATCCGATAACCGAAAAAATAAATCTCGATATCAATTCCTTCGGCTATTCTCTCTGCGTCGTGGACACAGGCGGCAATCATGCCGACCTTACGCAGGATTATGCCGATATCACTATTGAATGCCGCAATATAAGCCACGCACTCGGAGTGAATTTCTTAAGAGACGCAAAGCCCGAGGAGTTTTACGGCAGCATCGCAAAGCTCAGAGAGCAGTGCGGCGACCGTGCGGTGCTCAGAGCCTTCCATTTCTTCAACGAACAGCAGCGCGTTTTAGACCAAAAGGCCGCCCTTAAAAACGGTGATTTTGAAGAATTTTTAAAGCTTGTCAATGAATCGGGCCGGTCCTCGTATGACTATCTGCAAAATTTGTATTCAAATTCTAACGTAAACGAACAGGGGCTGTCGCTTGCCATCGCTCTGACAAAGCGTTTTCTGAACGGCAGAGGAGCCTGCCGCGTGCATGGCGGCGGCTTTGCCGGCACGATACAGTGTTACATACCGACCGAAAAGCTCGGCGATTACAAAGCTATGATTGAAGCTGTATTCGGCGCAGGCACCTGCAGTGTGCTCCATATACGTCCGGTAGGCGGCTACGAAATAATATAAATCCAACCGGCAGGCGCAAAGACCTGCCGTTTTTAATAGGTGAGACTATGAAAGTAAAATATATAGGCGATTATTATAAAGTTGTCCTTCACAAAGGCGGAGTTTATGAAGTCTTGAGCATTGAAAACGGATGGTATGAACTTATAGACGATATGAATGATTCCGGATTTTTCCCTCCCGGAATTTTTGAAATCATAGAGGAGTGATTACCTGACCGAACAAGAACGGAAACAATTGCGTGAACTGGATGAGGCGTCAGAGAAAGCCAGCGGATTTGTTGCGTTTAATCCCGATATTGAGAACGAAGCTCATTATGATTATCGCGCAATTATCAGATACTGCAAATTAAATAACACAGAACCTATCCGTCTCTCATCAAAAGAACTTGAAAAATTCAAAATAAAATAACAGCAACAAAAAAGCTGTCATACGACAGCTTTTTTTCTTTGCAGTATTTCAGGAAGCTGAGCCACGATTATAGCGGCGAATACCAGAGCGCAGCCGGTCATTTCACGGCCCGAAAGAGTATTCCCGGAAATCAGCCAGCCGCCCAACGCCGCAAAAACACTTTCAAGACTCATTGACAGCGACGCAACAGACGGCTCGGCGAATTTTTGACCGATTATCTGAAGTGTATACGCCACTCCAGAGGACATTAAGCCGAGATAAAGTATCTGCGGCGCAGCGGACAGAATACCTCCGAGCGACGGACGCTCAAAGAAAAGAGCCAGCAGAGCCGAAATAATTCCGCAAACGGCAAACTGCATAACCGAAAGCTTAATGCCGCCGGTAATGCCGACAAATTTATCTATCGCCAAAATATGCACCGAAAAACAGACGGAACAAAGGAAGATCAGCACATCTCCGAGATATATTCCTCCGACGCCGCCCGTGAGGCAAAGCATATAAACTCCCGCCAAAGCTATAAAAACGCTCAGCCAAAGCACCGGCCCGGTCTTTCTTCCGAGAAAAAAGGCGATGACCGGTACCAAAACCACATACAGGGCGGTAATGAATCCGCCCCGTGCCTCACTCGCCGTACCGTCGGGATAAAACGCCAGTCCGAACTGCTGGAAATTGACCGAAACCGAAAGCAGTGCTCCGCAAACCAGAGCCGCGCAAAGATACTGCTTTTTACCGGCACCTTCCTTCGGGAAAAAGGGCGTTTTTTCCTTTCTGTTAACCGAAATATAAAACACCGCCAGCGCCGCCGCCCCGATAAATGAACGCAGCGCATTGAAAGTAAACGGGGGAACCATATCCGCCGCATCTGCCTGAGCAACGAAAGCCAGCCCCCATATAAGCGACGCAGTGCAAAGAATAAGACTGCCCTTCAAATTGTTAAGCTTCATGGTTCAACTTCTCTTTCCTCATTGTGAGGGATATTCTTTTTTTCTTTATATCAACCGAAAGCACCCATACCTTTACAATATCGCCGACCTTCAGAACCTCAGACGGGTGCTTAATGAAACGGTCGGTTATCTGCGAGATATGTACAAGGCCGTCCTCGTGCACACCTATGTCTACAAACGCGCCGAAATCTATGACATTGCGCACTGTGCCGGTCAGCTCCATGCCGGGCTTTAAATCCTCAAGCGACATAATATCCGTACGCAAAAGCGGGGCAGGCAGCTCGTCGCGCGGGTCTCTGCCCGGGCGTTCAAGCTCTTTTATAATATCGTTAAGCGTCGGAACA
>USHL01000082.1 GCA_900554525.1 uncultured Oscillospiraceae bacterium
CATTAGATAAGATTATTCTTTCCGCGCCGGATAAAAAGGCTGACAGCGGAAAAGCCGGCTTCTTTTCAAAAATAGGTTTCAGCGTTAAAAGATTTTTAGTTTCGTTCAGCGGCGACTATACGACCGAATCGTTAAATGACAAAAACGCGCCGACCGTAAAAATATGGGTCAACTGGGGCAGAGATCAGGTCAAGATATTAAATGCTCTGATACAGGAGGATTTTTCACCGAATACGGGAATCAATGTTAAGGTTGAGCAGGTAAATGCCTCTGTTGTTCAGGGTATTGTTTCAAACAACTCGCCCGACTTGTATTTGCAGATGGCAAGAACCGAACCCGTAAATCTTGCAATGCGCGGCGTTCTCTATGACCTGACGCAGTTTGAGGATTACGAAGAAGTGTTGAAAAATTTTCAAACGGGAGCGGAAGTACCTTACATATATAAAGGGAAAACCTATGCGTTGCCGGATACACAGTCCTTTAACGTAATGTTTGTGAGAACGGATATATTTCGGGAGCTGGGCTTAGAGGTGCCGAAAACCTGGGAGGATTTCATTTCGGCAACGGCGGTTATCCAAAGAAAGAATATGAACTCATATCTTCCTTATCTGAAAATAACCGACGCTACAACCGTTAATACGGGTGCGGGCGGATTGAGTATTTTTCCGACGCTTTTAATGCAGAACGGCGAAAGTATGTATAACTCTGCACTGGACGCGACGAATTTAGCCTCTCCCGCCTCTGTTCAGGTTTTTAAATTCTGGACTGATTTTTACACTAAATATAAGCTTAACCCGGACGTCAATTTTTATCAGCGTTTCCGCGTCGGCACTATACCGCTGGGAATTGCGTCTTATACACAGTATTTGACCTTTGCGGTAGCTGCGCCTGAAATTGAGGGCAAGTGGGCGATGTATGAGCTGCCCGGCACTGTAAGGGCGGACGGTACGGTTGACCGCTCCGCCGCGGGCGCGGGCACAGGCTGCGCCATAATGAAATCAAGCAAAGAAAAGCAGGCGGCATGGGAATTTTTGAAATGGTGGCTGTCGGCAGATACACAGTATAACTATTCCTTTAACTGCGAAACGGTTTTAGGTCAGTCGGGGAGAATCTCAACATCGAATGTTGAAGCGCTGAAAAGACTTTCGTGGGACAATAGCAGCCTTGATACTATTTTAAAGCAATGGTCAAATGTAAAAGAAATACCCGAAGTGCCGGGAAGCTATTATGTATCGCGCTCGATAGACCAGGCTTTTTGGAGCGTGTATAACGGTGAAACAACAGAAAAAGAGGCTATTACCGACTGGGCACGGGTCAGCAATGATGAGATTGCGCGTAAAATAAAAGAATATGCAAATAAAAAATATTAAGGAGGAAAGCAAATGGCAAAACAGATGAAAAATCCTACGCTCAGCGGCAGACGCTGGCAGCTGTATGTACTGCTTGCTCCTTTTTTGATTATTTTTTCCCTGATGATTGTTCTGCCGGTTTTAGCTTCTATGATATTGAGCTTTTTTAATTTCGATATGGTATCTCTGCCGTCTTTTGCGGGGCTTGATAATTATATCCGAATGCTTTTACACGATAACATATTTCCCATCGTATTAAAAAACACAATCCTTCTTGCTATTCTGACAGGTCCGGCAGGCTTTTTGCTTTCCTTTGTACTGGCGTGGTTTATCAATGAATTCGGCAGAACGGCGAGAACGCTGTTTTCCTTTATGTTTTATGCACCGTCGCTTGCGGGGTCGGCAGTGTTTATCTGGCAGATACTTTTTTCAAGCGACAGCTACGGTTATATAAACAGCTTTTTGCTTTCTGCCGGCTTTATTATCGAGCCGATTGCATGGCTTTCAAATGCTGATTATATTGTGCCGATTGTTGTAGCTGTGCAGTTGTGGTCGAGCCTCGGTATTTCGTTTCTTTCAAATCTTTCGGGATTGCAGAATATCAATACCGAGCTTTACGAGGCGGGCGCGATAGACGGTATCCGCAACCGCTGGCAGGAGCTGTGGTATATAACCTTACCCGGAATGAAGCATATGCTTTTATTTTCTGCCGTTATGCAGATATCAAGCGCATTCTCCATAAGCAGCATAATTCAACAGCTTGCGGGCTACCCTACGGTGGGGTATGCGGCGGATACGATAGTCTCCTATTTAAACGATGTCGGCACGGTAAAGTATGAAATGGGCTATGCTTCGGCGTTATCGGTTATTCTGTTCCTGCTGATGGTATTGACGCGCTGGATAACCAACAAGCTTATCAATAAAGCGGGAGGATGATAAAATGAAAAATCTAAAAGCAATATTACATCTTCCGGCAAGAAATCAGACAAGGCGCTACACCAGAAGCAGGGCGGGAAATTTCTTTTATTTTCTTTTCCTTTTTGTGGCGGGTTTATTTTCGCTTTTGCCGATGATTTACTGTATTGTAACATCCTTTAAACCGCTGGATGAGTTGCTTGTCTTTCCGCCGACGCTTTTTACGGTTAAAAGACCTACCGTTTCAAATTATATGGCTTTGCCAGACCTGATTTCAGGTCTTTCGGTGCCGCTCTCACGCTATGTTTTCAACAGTGTGTTTATCGCGGTGGCGGGTACGGCGCTTTGTGTTGTTTTTTCGGCAATGGCGGCGTTCGTGCTTTCTAAAACCGATATTAAATTCAAAGGAATTATATTTACGGTAATACAGTTTGCATTGCTTTTCAACAGCTATACCCTGGCGATTCCTCAGTACATTATTTATTCTTCGTTAGGCGTTATCAATACATATTTTGTGTATCTTTTGCCGACGCTTGCATCTTCGATGGGCGTATTTCTTATGAAGCAGTATATGGACGGCTATGTGCCCGACGCCCTGATTGAGGCGGCGCATATAGACGGCGCCGATTGGTTCGGTATTTTCGGCAGAATAATTGTACCGATAATCAAGCCCTGCGTTTTGACACTTACGCTTTTCACATTTTTAGGGCTTTGGAATGTGCAGTCGGCGGGTACGATATTCAGCGAGCAGCTTAAAACTCTGCCGACGGTTATGTCCACAATAGCGGCAGGCGGGCTTGCGCGTACCGGCTCTTCAATGGCAGTTTCGGTAATTATGATGATACCGCCTGTTTTGGTTTATCTTGTTTCGCAAAGCAGTATTAAGGAAACAATGGGCTCTGCCGGTATTAAAGGATAGGAGGAAGGAAAATGAAAAAATGCAGGTTCCCGATATCATTCATATTGGTTTTGTGCTTGTTGTTTTCTTTCACCGTATCCGCAGCGGACGTTAATGAAATACCGTATAAAAGCTATACCTATTGGGTCGATTACAATACAAGTGAAAAGACGGCTGTTTATTCCAAACCGATGTATGAGGTGAAGAACGTTGTTGACAGCAGGACAATCGGCGCAGACGATACGAGCAAGCTTACGGACGTTGCAGTTTTTGACGGCAGAACCTATATACTTGACAGCGGCAGTTCAAAAATTTATGTTCTTGACAGTAAATACGCACCTTTAAAGACCCTCGCTAAGCTTGAATTCAACGGCGAACCCCTGAATTTTACCGACGCGCAGGGAATTTACGTTGATAAAAGCGGACTGATTTATATCGCGGATACCGAAAACGGAAGGGTAATCGTGCTGAACTTTGAGGGCAGGATTGAACGCTTGCTGCTTTTGCCGGATTCCCCGTTAATACCCACCGGCTTTCAGTATCGCCCGGTAAAGGTGGCGGTTGATTCAAAGGGATATACCTATATCGCCAGCGACGGCTCGTATTACGGTGCGATTCTCTATTCGCCCCAAATGGAATTTCTGGGGTTTTTCGGTGCGAATACCGTTAAAACGACCGTTTTGGGCGCATTGCAGAATTTATGGAAAAGACTGACCTCAAATGATATTAAGCGGGCAGCAGATGAGCTCTCTCTTCCTTATATGTTTACCGATATTGTCGTTGATTCGGAAAATTTCATTTATACTGCAACGGGAAAAAGCGGAGATGATGAAATTCAGCACGGTCAGATCAGGCGTTTTAATCCGGGCGGTAAGGATATACTGAATGCTTCGGATATCAATTTTGCCGATTCGCAGGTAAGTAATTATCAGTATTCTCAGCAGATACAAAGTCTTGGCTGTCTCGATGTGGATTCCGACGGCTTTTTATACGCTTTGGATACAACGACCGGAAGAATTTACTGGTATGATGCCGGATGTAATCTTTTATCGGTATTCGGCGGAAGCATCGGCGACGGCGAGCAAAACGGCACCTTTATTTTGCCGACTGCCATTGCCGTAAACGGTACGGATATTTTGGTAACCGACAGCACTGATAAATCCTTAACGGTTTTTTCCGAAACGGATTACGGTGCTCTTGTCAGAAGCGCGCAGCTGATAACCCTAAAGGGTGATTTTGCCGCCGCGAGAGAGCCTTGGGAACAGGTTATTGCGCAGGACATTAATAATCAATTGGGATATCGTGGTCTTGCTAAGGCGTATTACGATTCGGGCGAATACGATAAGACGATGGAATACGCAAAATTGGGTGTGGATCGCGAAACCTATGCAAAAGCCTTTGAGCTAAAGCGCACACAGGTGATTGAGAGTCATTTCTATCTGATTGCCGCTGTTGTTGTTTTGCTTGCGGCAGCGATTGTCGCCTGGTCGGTTTTAAAAAGAAAAAAGGGCATTACGTTGATTCATAACGTTCGGCTGAAAACGGCTTTTTCGAGCGTTTTACACCCAGTTGAATCCTTTCGATTGGTAAAGGAAAAGGGTGCCGGTTCTCTTATCATTTCGGTTGTGATATTGGCGCTGTTTTATGTAATAACCGTTGTGAACGACACGATGGGCGGCTTTGCCTTTACCGTATTTGACAGCGAAAGCTATAATGCGATTTACGTATTTTTAAGCACGGTTGGCTTGGTCATACTTTGGACGGTTTCCAACTGGCTGGTATGCACATTGGCGGGCGGAATCGGCAAGCTGAAGGAAATTTTTATTGTCACCTGCTACAGCCTGATACCGATTCTGTTTGCAAAGACGGTTCGTGTTATCCTGACGCATATTTTAATACCGAGCGAGGGCGCTTTCCTTGATATTTTTGTGGTGATATGTACGGCTTATGCCGCATTTATGCTGATAATCGGCATTATGCGGATACACGATTACGAATTCGGCAAATTCTTAGGTACGACGATCTTTACCGTGATAGGAATGCTGATTATCGTCTTACTTTTATTCCTTGTGTTTTTGATTTCACAGCAGCTTTTTGCTTGGCTTAAAACCTTGTATATTGAGCTTCGCTACAGATAAAGGGGGATACAGAGCTTGAAAAGAATAATTTTGATTTTTACTTCTGTAATGCTGATGATATCCCTGTTGGCAGGCTGCGGCGGTAAAGCCGCGGTAAAAACCGCTAAGGTGTATGCCGATATGCAGTTCCGCAATGAGGAAATCGGGGACGGCATCGTCCTTGAAAACAATCGCTTTATTCTTCATTGGAACGATACCTATAAACAGGTAATGCTCACGGATAAACAAAGCGGAAGGCTTTACAGCACAATGCCGACGGAAGCGATGCAGGTCAGATACGATGAAACGGGAATGACAATTCTGAATAACGCTCAGATTCAATCTCCGATAATCGTATCCTATTACAGCGCTGCTTCTATGGGAGATGAAACCTCCTACGCGTCAACCGACGCGATCGACGGGGGTGCGGTTTATACCGAGCGGATGGAGAACGGGCTCCGCGTTACATATGATTTTTCAAATCTGGAAATTTCCGTTCCGGTGGAATATACCGTTGCAGATGACCATTTCGATATTACGGTGCATCCCGAGGAAATCAGCGATAACGGCGATCGCTTTGTAACAGGCGTGGCAATTGCACCGTTCATATGCGGAATCAAGAATGATACCGAAAATTCTTATCTGTTTTTGCCGGACGGCAGCGGCGCTTTGATAGAGCCGAAAACGATTGACCTGATCGGCAAGCAAAATGAATTTAAGGTTTACGGCGACGATTTAACGGTAAGCGCTTTTACGCTTACAAATTACGAAAGACAGGTCTACCTACCGGTTTTCGGTTCTAAAAAGGACGACAGTGCAATTACCGGCATTATAACCTCCGGTGCGGAGCAGGCTTCCTTTTTAACCAATATAGGTTCTCGAAACATAGGCTACTCTACCGTTTATCCTTTTTTCAGAATGAAAGGATATGAGAACGTAAAGCGACCGCCGAGATATTTGATTGCAAATTATGAGATCAAGCTGTACGGAAAATCAATATCCGATACCCCGCTTCGGGTCAGCTATTATTTCCTTTCCGGCGATAAGGCGGACTATAACGGTATGGCGGAGGTTTACCGCGGGTATTTGTTGGAGAATGAT
>USHL01000083.1 GCA_900554525.1 uncultured Oscillospiraceae bacterium
AACAAGTATGATACCGTGCCCGAGGGACTTTGCGAGATACGGGCCGAGGGGGTGGAATGTAAGGTCGGCGAAGCTGTGAGCTTCAGCGGTGAAAATACCGAAAAGCTCATTCAGAAGCTTTTCGGCAATTTTAAGGCCTGCGGGCTTTCGGCAGACTGGATTGATATTACCGATGAATACAGCATAAGCTTTAAAACCGAAGGCAGATTTACCGTTGAACTCGGCACCGAAAACTTTATGGATAAAAAATTTCTTCATCTTAAGGGAATGATAGAAAATATCGATTCGTCAAAGTTGGGAAATATAGATTTGAGTATGTGGACAAGCTCCAATACAGAGGGAACTTTTGTTGAGGAAAAGGCCGAATAGCCCTTTAAATAGGCATTCGGCAAAAAAATTACAATTTTGTAATAAAAGAGTTGAAATTTAAAAAAAGATATGGTATTATCTTTATATTAGGGCGTATAATAACCAATTTACATAAATACGGAGGAATTCAAAATGCCATTTGAAGTTGCAGAAGAACAAGAGAATGTTGTGCAGATAAAAGTAGTCGGCGTCGGCGGAGGCGGCGGAAACGCCGTTAACCGTATGGTTGCCGCAGGAGTACGCGGCGTGGAGTTTATTGCCGTAAATACCGATAAGGCCGCGCTTATACAGTCAAAAGCCGACCAGAAAATACAGATAGGGGACAAGACCACCGCGGGTATGGGCGCGGGCGGAAATCCGGATAACGGCCGGGCTGCCGCTGAAGAATCCCGTGATGAGATCGCTGCGGCAATACGCAGCGCCGATATGATATTCATAACTGCCGGTATGGGCGGTGGAACCGGAACAGGCGCAGCTCCGGTCGTGGCTGCAATAGCAAAGGAACTCGGAATTCTTACCGTAGGAATAGTAACCAAGCCTTTCGGCTTTGAAGGTAAAAAGCGCATGACTCAGGCCGAGTCCGGTATTGCCGCGCTCAGGGAGCATGTCGACAGCCTTGTCGTTATTCCGAATGAGCGGCTTAAGTTTGTTTCAGAGCAGAAAATAACCTTTAAAAATGCTTTTGATATTGCCGACGATGTTCTGCGTCAGGGCGTTCAGAGTATTTCAGAGCTTATCAATGTTACCGCGCTTGTCAACCTCGATTTTGCCGATGTTAAATCTATTATGGCCGATGCAGGCTATGCTCATATGGGCGTCGGTGTCGCTACCGGACGTGATAAGGCAGAGCAGGCAGCGCGTGCCGCTATCAGCAGTCCGCTTATCGAAACCTCGATGGAAAATGCCCGCGGAGTTATTATCAGCATTACCGGTTCCGATGATATCGGTCTTGAGGAAGTCGAGCTTGCCTCGTCTATCATTTCCGATATGGCTCATCCGGATGCTACTATCATCTGGGGCGCTCAGCTTGACGATACCCTTGAGGATACTATCCGTGTGACGGTCGTCGCTACCGGTCTCGGTGAGGATAAGAAAGAAGAAAAATCAAACGACCTTGCTTCAATTCTCGGCGGAAACAGTGATGATGATGAAAATTACGGAGAAGTTATGAAATTCTTCCAGTAAGAAAAGTACATTATATTTTTAGGCAGCCGGCGTTCCGGCTGTCTTTTTTTACTGTTTTTTTACTGTTGTAATTTGTCTGAAAATATTATATAATAATATAATCTGGATTTATTGGGAGATTGAATATGCTCAAAGTTATACAAACTGCCGAAGCTGAGTTTTCTTTAGGTATAGATATAGGCTCTACGACGGCAAAGGTGGTGCTGAAACGGAGCGGTGAAGTGGTTTTTGAACGCTATGAGCGTCATTTTTCACAGGTTCGTGAAAAAACTGCTGAGCTGCTGAGAAGGATTTCAGATATAACGGGGGAGAACAGAATATATGCTGCGATTTCCGGCTCGGCAGGCTTAGGTCTTGCTCAGGCTGCGGATATTCCTTTTGTGCAGGAGGTATTTGCTACCGGAGAGGTTGTAAAGCAGATGGAACCGGATGCCTCGTGCGTTATTGAGCTTGGCGGCGAGGACGCTAAAATAATCTTTCTCGACGGCGGGCTTGACGAGCGTATGAACGGAAGCTGTGCCGGCGGCACCGGTGCTTTTATAGATCAGATGGCTACTCTGTTAAATATCACGGTAGACGAGCTTGATAAGCTTAGCCTTAACGCAGGGAGGCTTTATCCTATAGCCTCACGCTGCGGGGTCTTTGCCAAAACCGATATTCAGCCTTTGCTGAATCAGGGGGCACGCAAGGAGGATGTTGCCGCGAGCATTTATCAGGCTGTGCTAAATCAGACTATCGCAGGTCTGGCACAGGGAAAGCGTATAAAAGGCAAGGTGCTGTTTTTAGGCGGACCGCTTTATTACTGCAAGGGGCTGCGAATCAGGTTTAAGGAAACTCTGGGCCTTGACGATGAACATGCCGTATTTCCTGAATATGCCCGTTTTGCGGTGGCTTTCGGCGCTTCCATATACGCAGAAAAGCAGAACCGTACATACACCGCGGCCGAGCTTTTGAGGGCGGTGGAAAACGCTTCTTCTTCGGTTTCTGGAGCGCAGAGACTGACTCCGCTTTTTGAAACAAAGGCGGAATACGAGGAATTTCGTATGCGTCATGCATCGGCAGGTACCGAGAGTCGAGATATTTCCGATTACAGCGGCAAGGCTTATATCGGCATAGACTGCGGCTCCACCACTACAAAGCTGGCACTTTTGGCCGAGGATAACGCGCTGCTTTACACCTATTACGCCTCTAATCAGGGAAATCCGGTTGAAATAGTCCGGGAGCAGCTTGAAAAGATATATTCGCTTTGCGGTGAAAGAATACGGATAGCCGGCTCTGCCGTTACGGGTTACGGCGAAGAGCTCATAAAGCATGCTTTTTCGGTTGACTATGGTATAGTCGAAACCATTGCGCATTATACCGCGGCAAAATATTTCAGGCCGGATGTGGATTTTATCCTCGATATAGGCGGTCAGGATATAAAATGCTTTAAGATAAGAAACGGCGCAATCGATTCGATAATGCTTAACGAGGCCTGTTCATCGGGCTGCGGCTCTTTTCTTGAGACATTTGCCAAGGCTATGGGTTATTCAATAGAGGAATTTGCCGCTAAGGGGCTTGAAGGCAAAGCTCCCGTAGACCTCGGCAGCCGCTGTACGGTGTTTATGAATTCTTCGGTCAAGCAGTCCCAGAAGGACGGCGCTACGGTCGAGGATATTTCGGCGGGTCTTTCTATAAGCGTTGTTAAAAATGCGCTTTATAAGGTCATACGTGCCTCTTCGGCGGCGGAGCTCGGAGAAAACATAGTTGTACAGGGCGGCACCTTTTATAATGACGCGGTGCTGCGTGCTTTTGAGCGTGAGATCGGCCATAGCGTTATACGGCCTTCCATTGCAGGGCTTATGGGCGCTTACGGTGCAGCGCTGTATTCTAAAAAATGCAGCAGTTCGCAGATAATAACTTCCGAAAAGCTGAAAACCTTTACTCATACCTCTAAATCTGCGGTCTGCCGGGGATGTACCAATCACTGCCGCCTTACGGTAAATTCTTTCGGCGACGGCAAGAGCTTTATTTCAGGCAATCAGTGTGAAAAAGGTCTCGGAAAGGCTTCGGTGGAGGAGCCGCTGCCTAATCTTTATGAATTTAAGCGTAATTATCTTACTTCGCTTAAAGCTTCCTCAGACGGGCGCCGAGGTACTATCGGTCTGCCGCTGGCGCTTGGTATGTATGAGCTGCTGCCGCTTTGGCATGGCATATTCGACAGTCTCGGTTTTAAAGTGAAAGTATCGCCGATGTCATCGAGACGCATATATGAAAAAGGTCAGTTCTCAATACCTTCGGATACGGCCTGCTACCCTGCAAAGCTTATGCACGGACATATAGAATCGCTGATTGAGGAGGGCGTAGATGCGATATTCTACCCCTGCCTTACCTATAATATTGATGAAAAGGCTTCCGACAATCACTTCAACTGCCCGGTAGTGGCGTATTATTCCGAGCTTTTGAAGGGAAATGTCGATGAGCTTTCCAAGGTGAAATTTTTATATCCGTACCTTAACATCAACAGCAGAACGGCTCTTACAAAAGAGCTTTACGAGTATCTTTCCGGCTGTTTTGACGGAATTAAGCGTTCAGAAGTCAAAAAAGCGGTGGATAACGGATTTAAAAAATACAACGATTATATGAGTGCGGTACGCGCAGAGGGTACGAGGGCGCTTGAATATGCCCGGGAGCACGGAAAGCGCATAATGATATTGGCGGGAAGACCTTACCATATCGATGCGGAAATAGGACATGGTATAGATAAGCTGGCCTGCAGCTTAGGCTTTGTCGTGGTCAGTGAGGACAGCGTCGCACAGCTTGCCGAGCCTTTTACTGTGAGGGTTCTCAATCAGTGGACCTATCATGCCAGGCTTTATCGTGCCGCCCGGTATGCTGCGGAGCACGGTGATACAGAGCTTGTGCAGCTTGTGTCCTTTGGCTGCGGCGTGGATGCTATCACTACCGACGAGGTTAGGTCAATACTCGAAAACAGCGGCAAGTATTATACACAGCTGAAGATCGATGAAATTACCAATCTCGGTGCGGTCAAGATACGTCTGCGCAGTCTCATAGGCGCACTTGATGAAAGGAACTGATAAATGGAACAGCGCAAATATATTCCCTTTACAGAGGAAATGAAAAAAGAATACACTATATTGGTGCCGAATATGCTGCCGCGGCATTTTAAGCTGTTTATACAGGTGCTGAAAAATTACGGTTACAAGCTTGAACTGCTTGAAACCATGGGCCGGCAAATAATCGAAACAGGCCTGAAGTATGTACATAACGATACCTGTTACCCCGCAATATTGGTGATCGGGCAGTTTATAGACGCGCTCAAAAGCGGAAAGTACGATGTGAATAAAACGGCTCTTATACTTTTTCAGACCGGCGGCGGATGCAGAGCCTCAAACTATATTTTCCTTTTGAGAAAGGCGCTCGAGCGCGCCGGATACGGTTTTGTACCGGTAATATCCTTTAATCTCGGCGGGCTTGAAAAGCATCCCGGTTTTAAGCTCACCGTGCCTATTTTGCATCGTATGTTTTATGCGATAATTTACGGTGATATGCTGCTTTCACTTGTGAATCAGTGTAAGCCGTATGAGCTTGTCTCCGGTGACAGCGAACGTCTCGCAGACGAGCTGACGGTAAAGCTTGCGGGTATGATGCAAAATGAGGGGGTTTCCTTTAAGAAGGTAAAGGAAAACTGCCGTATGATACTTTCTGAGTTCGCGAAGATACAGCGTGTGCAGACGCCTAAGGTCAAAGTCGGAGTGGTCGGTGAGATATACGTCAAGTACTCTCCGCTCGGCAACAACAATCTTGAGCAGTTCCTTATAGACGAGGGCGCGGAGGTTGTAGTTCCGGGGCTTCTTGATTTCTTTATGTACTGTATAGTTTCAAATCTTACCGACTGTACTCTTTATGGGATGAAAAGATTAAGATATCCGGTGCTGAAGTTTGTTTTTAATTACCTCAGCCGTCAGCAGAGAGATATAATCGAAATTATGCGTGAGGACGGTAATTTTACACCTCCTACTCCGATTGCGCATACAATGAAACTGATAAAGGATTTTATGGGTTTCGGTACAAAAATGGGCGAGGGCTGGCTGCTTCCCGCCGAAATGCTCGAGCTCAATGACGAGGGTGTGCATAATATAGTCTGCACTCAGCCGTTCGGCTGTCTGCCCAATCATATATGCGGCAAGGGTATGATGAAGCCTTTGAAGGAGAAAAATCCCGATATGAATATCGTGGCGATAGACTATGATTCGGGAGCTTCCAAGGTGAATCAGGAAAACCGTATAAAGCTTATGCTGGCAAACGCACGCACCGCTGAGGAACAACCGTCTGAGACCGAAACGGCCGAACCCGAAAAGATTTTTTCATAAAGGGCTTGACAAACAAGACTTCGGGTGTTAATATATTTTCAAGATTAGTTTAAACCTGTGATTAAGAATAGTAGCATTATTTCCATGCTTTAAGCGAGCGGCGGGTGGTGTAAGCGCCGCAGCAAGGGGTATTGTGAATGGACTTATGAGGGCGGCCGAAAGCGTTACGGCGTGAGTAGCAGCCGACGGGTTCCGTACCCGTTATCAAAGCGGCGTGCATTATCGTGCACGGTTGAGGCGGCCGGTATTTTCCGGCAATTTGGGTGGCACCGCAGGATGATAAGTCTTGTCCCATTTTTTATGGGACAGGGCTTTTTTATTTTGGGAGGAACGGTTATGTTTTTGCTTGACAGGCGATGGCGTGTTTTCTCGTAAAAATCAAATTATATTATGGTAGTGTAAAGTTAAAATGAAGAAATAGCTCTCAAAATCATAGAAAAGCTTC
>USHL01000084.1 GCA_900554525.1 uncultured Oscillospiraceae bacterium
GCCCCGATAAAATCGGCGACGTCATAGGCAAGCAGGGCAAAGTTATCCAGTCGATACAGGAGCAGTGTGAATGCTCTATAAATATTGAGGAAGACGGTCACGTTTATGTCTCCGGTCTTGATATCGAAAAAGCCAAGCAGGCTGTTTCAATCATTGAGCTTATTGCAACCGATCCCGAAATCGGCGCGATATACAGCGGCAAGGTTACCCGCCTTATGACCTTCGGCGCTTTTGTCGAAATCGCCCCCGGCAAAGAAGGACTCGTTCATATCTCCAAGCTCGACGTCAAACGCGTAGAAAAGGTTGAGGACGTCGTCAACGTCGGCGATCAGGTGCTGGTAAAGGTCATTGAAATAGACGATCAGGGCAGAATCAATCTTTCCCGCAGAGACGCTTTAGTAGAAGTCAACGGCGCTACCGTAGAGCCTGATGCCGACGATGTTCCGCAGCCTAAGCCCCAGCGCAGAGGCAGAGAACGCCGCGGTTTTAAGAAACATGACTGATAATATTTTAACAGCGGTGCAGTTTATTTTAAGCTGCGCCGCTGTTTTTTTAAAAAAAGTATTGACAAAGCATACCGTTTAGTGGGATAATAGAAAAGGTATTATAAAGGAGAGTTGTCCTTTGTATACGCAGTATTATTATTGGTGATGTCAATGCGAGTTATTACCGGCACGGCACGCGGCAAACGCCTTACCGCGCCCGAAGGCACGGATACAAGGCCGACCCCGGCTCGCGTCAAGGAAGGTATTTTCAGCGCGATACAGTTTGATATAGAGGGCCGCAGAGTGCTGGATTTATTTGCAGGCTCAGGGCAGTTGGGTATTGAAGCGTTGAGCCGCGGTGCCCAAAGTGCTGTATTTATCGATGCTTCTAAAGCTGCAGCGGAGCTTATAAGGAAAAACCTTGCTTCCTGCGGTCTTTCGGATAAAGCAAGGGTTTTATGTACAGATTATGCGGCTTTCGCCGCCTCCTGCCGAGAACGCTTTGATATCATCTTTTTAGATCCGCCTTATAAATCAGGGCAGCTCGTACCTGCAGTAAACGCCGTTATTCCGCTGGCAAGCGATTACGGCAGCATCATCTGCGAGCATCCGCCGGAAATTGAGCTTCCGGAAAGCATAGGTGCTTTTTCAGTATCACGCCGATACCGCTACGGTAAAGTACTCATCACCGTTTACAGAAAAGAGGTCCGCGATGAAGGATGATTTTATCGCCGTATGTCCCGGCAGCTTCGATCCGGTCACCTACGGACATCTAGATATAATTTCCCGCGCCGCAAAAATGTTCGACAAGCTTATCGTGGTTGTTGCGGTAAACAAAAACAAAAGCTGTTCGTTCAGTCCGGACGAACGTGTGGAAATGATAAAAAAATGTATCCCCGACCTTCATAATGTCGAAGTCACCCATTATGACGGACTGCTGGCGGAATACGCCGCAAAGCGTCATGCAAACGCAATAATCAAAGGGCTTCGCGCTATGTCGGATTTTGAATATGAATTTCAGATGGCGCTTACGAATAAAAAGCTCAATGAAAACGTAGAGACACTGTTCCTCACCACAGCGTCGCAGAATATGTATTTAAGCTCTAGCATGGTAAAACAGATTGCCAGTATGGGCGGAGATATCTCAAGCTTTGTGCCTGAGGTAATAAAACAGGATATAATTGACAGGATTTACAAAAAATAACATACCGGCACCGCCGGATAATACGGAGGTTCAAAAAATGACACTTGATGAATTACTTGAACAGTTTGACGAGGTACTCGACAGCGGCATCAAAATCCCGGGCAAAAAGACTGTGGTCGACATTGAAAAGCTCAGGGCGGTAGTCGATGACATACGCCTCAATATACCCGCAGAAATAAAGCAGGCAAAGGGTATAGTGGCTGACCGCGCCGATATAATCACCAACGCCAAGCGTGAAGCCGACGGCATTATCAGAAGCGCCGAGGAGCGTGCCAAGGCGATGACCGCACAGGAAGAAATAGTAAAGCTGGCGCAGCAGAAGGCGGCTGAAATAGTCGCTCATGCACAGACTAAAAGCCGCGAAATGCGCAAAGCCGCTCAGGATTTTGTCGATGATATTATGCGCCGCGCGGACGAAGGCCTTACCGCCAATCTCGGCGAAGTGCGTAAAACACGCGCAGCATTAAAGCAGCAGATTCCGTCTGCCAAAGAATAAAACGTACAGAAAAAATAAACATATCAAAAAGCTGAGACGGAGAAGGTAGTTCAGCAGCAAGATGCAAAGCGAGCCGGAGATGGTGCGAGCCCGGCGGTCTTTTCTGAATTAGGATCACTCCCGAGCTGACAGCCGAATTTTTCAAGTAAGCCGTTCCGGTTTCCCTCCGTTAAAGGGGACGCAGATGACAGTCTGCCGTAATAGGTGGTTTGCAAGGTATGCCTTTGCCCTATTATGGGCAAAGGCTTTTTACTTTTGAAAGGAGCAGTTCTGAATTGTATAAAGAAGTATCGCCTAACCTCAATTTTGTCGAAGAGGAAAAACGTATAAAAAAATTCTGGGACGATGAAAAGATATTCGAAAAAAGCATTGAGTCACGCGCCAAGGGGGAACCCTACGTCTTTTATGACGGTCCTCCGACCGCCAACGGAAAGCCGCACATCGGTCATGTGCTGACACGCGTAATCAAGGATATGATACCGCGCTACCGCACTATGAAGGGCTATATGGTTCCCCGCAAGGCGGGCTGGGATACACACGGGCTGCCTGTTGAGTTAGAGGTGGAAAAGCTTCTGGGGCTTGACGGCAAGGAACAGATCGAAAAATACGGGCTTGAGCCTTTTATAGAGCACTGCAAGGAAAGCGTCTGGAAATATAAGGGAATGTGGGAGGATTTTTCAAAAACCGTCGGCTTCTGGGCCGATATGGATAACCCCTACGTCACATATCACAATGACTATATCGAATCCGAATGGTGGGCGCTGAAGCAAATATATGAAAAAGGCCTTTTATACAAGGGCTTTAAAATCGTGCCCTACTGCCCCCGCTGCGGCACACCGCTTTCCTCACACGAGGTGGCGCAGGGATATAAGAATGTCAAGGAACGCAGCGCTATTGTCCGTTTCAGGGTAAAAGGCGAAGACGCCTATTTCCTGGCTTGGACTACCACACCCTGGACTTTGCCTTCCAACGTGGCGCTCTGCGTAAACCCCGAGGAAACATACTGCCGTGTAAAGGCTGCCGACGGATACACCTATTATATGGCAGAGGCTCTGCTCGACAGAGTGCTCGGAAAGCTTGAGGAGGACGGCAGGCCGGCTTATGAAATAACCGGCCGGTTTACCGGAAAACAGCTTGAATACAAGGAATATGAGCCGCTTTTTGATTTTGTAAAGCCGGTCTGCGAAAAACAGAATAAAAAAGCGCATTATATAACCTGCGACAGTTATGTCACTATGAACGACGGTACCGGCATAGTTCATACCGCTCCCGCTTTCGGTGAGGACGACTCGCGTGTCGGAAGGATTTACGATCTTCCTTTTGTCCAGTTTGTCGACGGAAAGGGAAACCTTACTGAAGAAACACCGTATGCCGGCAAATTTGTAAAAGACGCCGACCCGATAATACTCAAGGATCTCGCGGACAAAGGACTTCTGTTCGATGCGCCTAAATTCGAGCACGACTATCCGTTCTGCTGGCGCTGCGACACTCCGCTCATATACTACGCGCGCGAATCCTGGTTCATAAAAATGACCGCCGTCCGTGACGATCTGATAAGAAACAACAATACTATCAACTGGATACCCGAAAGCATCGGCAAGAGACGGTTCGGAGACTGGCTGCAGAATGTACAGGACTGGGGCATATCACGCAACCGCTACTGGGGCACCCCGCTCAATATCTGGCAGTGTGAATGCGGTCATATGCACTCGGTAGGAAGCATTGAAGAGCTGAAGTCCATGTCTGACAACTGCCCCGGCGATATAGAGCTTCACCGCCCTTATATAGATGCCGTAACCATCAAATGTCCGGAATGCGGAAAAGAAATGCACCGCGTGCCTGAGGTCATAGACTGCTGGTTTGATTCGGGTTCTATGCCGTTCGCACAGCATCATTATCCGTTTGAAAATAAGGAGCTTTTCGAATCTCAGTTCCCCGCAGATTTTATCTCCGAGGCAGTTGACCAAACAAGAGGCTGGTTCTATTCCCTGCTTGCCGTGTCAACGCTGATATTCAACAAAGCGCCGTATAAAAACGTTATCGTTTTAGGGCATGTACTCGATAAAGACGGCCAGAAAATGAGCAAATCCAAAGGCAACGCGGTCGACCCGTTCGAGACGCTTGAAAAATTCGGAGCCGACGCAATACGCTGGTATTTCTACACAAACTCCGCTCCATGGCTGCCCAACCGTTTCTACGACAAAACCGTGACCGAGGGACAGCGCAAATTTATGGGCACACTTTGGAACACTTATGCGTTTTATGTGCTGTATGCCAACATAGATGAGTTTGACCCGACTAAGTACAATATAAACGATTATCCCCTCACGGTAATGGATAAATGGCTGCTTTCAAAGCTCAATTCTATGGTAAAAGCGGTAGATGAGAATCTTGAAAACTACCGTATACCAGAAGCCGCACGCGCGCTTCAGGAATTTACTGATGAAATGAGCAACTGGTATGTCCGACGCGGCCGTGAGCGTTATTGGGTGCAGGGTGAAAACGACGATAAAACCGCCGCTTATCTCACCCTTTATACCGCGCTGGTCACCACCGCCAAGGCCGCCGCTCCGATGATACCGTTTATGAGCGAAAGCATCTATCAGAACCTTGTGCGCAGCGTTGACAAATCGGCTCCCGAAAGCGTGCATCTCTGCGATTTCCCGCAATATGACAGCTCGCTTATAAACGAGGAGCTCGAAAGCAATATGGATAAGGTGCTTGAAATAGTAGTACTGGGCCGCGCCGCAAGAAACGGCTCCTCGCTCAAAAACCGTCAGCCGCTTTCGGTCATGTATGTCAAATCGGATAAACCGCTCGATGAATACTATACCGATATAATCAAAGATGAGCTTAACATCAAAAAGGTCACCTTTGACAGTAATGCCGACAGCTTTGTAAGCTATAAATTCAAGCCGCAGCTGAAAACGCTCGGTCCGAAATACGGCAAACAGCTTAACGATATCCGCGCGGCGCTCGACGGAATAGACGGCTCGTCCGCCAAGGCGGAGCTTGATTCCAAGGGCAGCCTCACATTAAAGCTGCCATCGGGTGAAATTGTTCTCTCCCCCGAAGACCTTCTCATCGAAACACAGCAAAAAGATGGCTTCTATACCGTAAGCGACCGCGGCATCACCGTCGCGCTCGATACGTCGCTGACCCCTGAGCTTATTGAAGAGGGCATCGTCAGGGAGCTTATCAGTAAAATACAGACGATGCGCAAGGAAGCCGGCTTCAACGTGACCGACCATATATCAGTCACACTCGAAGGCTCCGGATCCGTTACCGACGCCGCAAAGCGCAATAAGACGGCTATTTCCGGCGATACGCTTGCAGATTCTCTTGACATCTGCACCGCGGCGGGTTACACTAAGGAATGGGATATCAACGGCGAAAACGTCAAAATAGGCGTTGAGCGGATATAAACTACCGAAAGGAGCAACAAACAATGGCTGATCATTCCAACAGCGATTTTATGTTTGAGGATATAAGCTCTTCCTCCCTGCCTAAATCAAGAAGCAGTCTGAAAGCCGCAACAGAAAACTACGGTAACGGCGTTTTCAAAAATCTTGACAAAATAATAAAGGCCATCGCCTTTATAGTCTCTCTCGGCATTCTTCTTATCTTCGCGGCGATAGCCGTGGTGCTCATAATGCTGGATCAGATATTCATGATAGTATCTGTCTGCCTGTTCATCTTCGGGATAGTGCTGGCGGCGATCACCCTATTTCTTATCTATGCCATAGGGCACCTCATTTCGCAGAATAACGAAATCATTAAACGCCTGTAATTAAGGCACACATACCGGAGATTCTGAAAGCCGCTTTAAAGCGGCTTTCTTTTTTATCGCTCATACGGCGTATGCCCTGTAAAAATAAAAGTTGTTTTTTTGCAAATTTATGGTATAATGATGTGTATGTATATTATACGCAAAATTTGAAAGGGATGCTTTTGATGTCGTTTTCAAAAATAATGAACGCCGTCCTTACCTTTTTTTATAATACATTGCCCGGTTTCTTTAAAACGAATTTTGAAATCAAATCCACCAAGCGTTCAAAAATCATCGGCTCGGTGATTTGTCTTGTAACTTTAATAGCCGTTATTCTCAATGTCAACGCTTTCATGTCCCAGGAGTTTTCGGAAAAATGGCTGCTTCTGGC
>USHL01000085.1 GCA_900554525.1 uncultured Oscillospiraceae bacterium
ATATCTGGGAGCACTACTGCGACACCCAGCACGTACCGGCGACCAAGGTATGGTTTGAAGAGGTAAGGCAGTACGAGATGGATGTGTTGAGCAGAAGAGGCTGAGAAAGGAAGAGAGCAGAAGAATGAAGGTCCAGGAAAATAAAACGGTTCGCGGTTATATCCGCATGTGTGCCGACGGCTGGAAGCAGGGCTGGCATGAACGCAACGGCGGCAATCTTACCTACCGTATGAGGCCTGAGGAGGCGGAGGAATGCCGCCCGTACTTCACTTTTGAAAAGCCGTGGGTGAATATGGGAGTAAAGGCGGAAAATCTTAAGGGTGAATTCTTTATCGCCACCGGCTCCGGCAAGTATTTCCGCAATGTACAGCTTGAACCGCAGGAAAATATCTGCATTGTTGAAATAAACGGGGAGGGCGACAGCTACCGCATTGTCTGGGGGCTGGTGCACGGAGGCAGGCCTACGAGCGAGTTCCCGAGCCATTTTATGAATCACAGCGTACGCAAGGCGGCGACAAACGGAGAAAACCGCGTTATTTATCATGCGCACCCGGCGAATATCATCGCGCTTACATATGTTCTTCCGCTGACCGCCAAGGATATTACAAGAGCGCTCTGGCAGAGCGCTACCGAGTGTCCGGTGGTTTTCCCGGGCGGCGTAGGCGTTGTGCCGTGGATGGTTCCCGGAGGAGCGGATATTGCAATGGCTACCAGTGAGCTGATGAAAAAATATGACGCGGCGGTTTGGGCGCATCATGGACTTTTCTGTTCAGGGCCCGATTTTGATACTACTTTCGGACTTATGCATACCATTGAAAAGGCGGCGGAGATTTACGTAAAGGTTCTTTCCTGCAGTCAGGGAATACGCCAGACTATAACCGACGATAATCTCCGCGCCATTGCTGAGGAATTCGGCGTAACGCTGAATGAAGAATTTTTGGATTAAATAATTTCCGGAGGTAAAGCTTTTGGAGGGCAAGGCGTATATAAAGGATATAATCCTTGACCGAGAGATTGAGGAGGATTCATATCTTAACGGCATTGCTGCGGTAAGGTATCTGAAAGATAACGGACGTCTTACCATGCATGCCGGCGTCACTATGCTGGTAGGTGAAAACGGTACCGGCAAATCCACTTTGCTTGAGGGGATAGCCGTAGCCTTCGGTTTTAATCCGGAAGGCGGTTCGCGCAATTACAGCTTTTCTACCAACGATACTCATTCGCCGCTCGGAGATAAGCTGCTGCTTACCAAGAGCGACTATCCTGAGGACGGCTTTTTTCTGCGGGCCGAAAGTCTTTACAACGCCGCGACCTATCTTGAGGAGCTGGATGAAATCAAGACATTTGCTCCGCCTCTCGCACCTGCCTACGGCGGGAAATCACTGCACTGCCAGTCGCATGGAGAAAGCTTTCTTTCGATTGTGCAGAACCGTTTCAGAGGAAACGGGCTTTATATTCTCGATGAGCCTGAGGCGGCTCTGTCGCCGAAGCGTCTGCTTACGCTTATGACGGAGATTGACCGTCTGGTAAAGCATAATTCCCAGCTGATAATCGCGACCCACTCTCCGATATTGATGGCTTTTCCGGGTGCGGAGATACTTGAACTTTCCGAATCCGGAATAAGTCCGGTGAAATATACCGAAACAGAGCATTATGTTATCACGCGGCGCTTCCTTGAAAATACAGAACAAATGCTTAAATATCTGCTTGAAGAATAAATTAAAATACTGCCGTAAAAGCGGCAGTATTTTTTATGCTTTCGGCATATCCTCTTTCGGGGAGATGCCGAATTTGTTTTTATAGGCTCTGAAAAAGGTGGTGTAATCGTTGAAACCGCAGTTTAAATATACGTTTACCGGTTTTTCACCGCGGCTTAGCAGCTCCTTGGCGAGCAGAAGACGCTTAACGTTTATATATTCGCGTACGCCGGAGCCGGTGGTTTCGCGGAAAATATTATACAGCTTGGAGCGGCTTATATAAAATTTACCGGCTATTTTTTCAGGCGTAAGTTCAGAACGTATATTTTCGTTGATGTAGCTTACTATTTCGGACGACAGACGGTGCCCGTGATCCGCTGTTCGGCTGCGGCTGTTTTCAAACGCTGTGCCGAGCTCGTTGAGAAAAGGCAGCAGGCGGCACATTACCTGAAGCTTTTGATGTTTGTTTTCGTTTGTGAGACCTGCAAGGCAGGCTTCCCAAAAGCTGTCGTTGAAGTCGGAGGGGCTTATAAGGTTCGCTTCACCCAAATTGCGGGACACGAACGGATAAAACAGCCTATGCTCCGGATCGATTTCCGAGAAAAGGCTTTTATGCATTTGTATTACCATGCGCTCATATGGTTTATCTGAATTTACTACTACTTTATGGGTTTCAGCTATATTGAAAAGCAAAATATCTTTAGGACGGGGACGATACGGTGTGCCCTCTACCCAATAGGTTATGTCGCCGGAAATAAAAAACAGGATTTCAAAATTTTCGTGCGCATGCATGGGGAAAGCGTCAGGATCGGGATGCTCCTCCCAGAGGTGTTTGAAGTAAAATAATTCGTCCCAGCCAAGTGTATGCATGTCATAAATCACCCCGCTGAATTTATAATATGCTTGTGTCAAGTGGTAACACAAAAATTTTTGAAAAAGTTTGCAGAAAAGGCGGTTTTTAGCCGCCTTTTCTAACAAACTGTCGAATTACTCACTTGTTATACAAGGCATATAACAAACCTGACTATCAGCAGTATAACATAAATTTGTGAAAAAATCTACTGTTTACTGAACTTCTTTCCTCTTGCTTACAAACAAGAGTACAACAAGTGCAGTTGCCGATGCAAGCATAAGGAAAATCCAAAGGCCGATGTTAGAGTTATCTCCTGTCTGCGGAGAATCGGGATGTTCGGGTTCAGGCTTTTTCTCGTTGTGCATTTCTGCAACCACTTCCTTGTCAGCTTCAATAGTGACCGTAACATCCTCTGCCAAGATATACCCTGCGGAAATATCGTCCGAAACTTCGCTTACGGTGTATTTGCCAAGTCGCAATCCCTCAATAATGATTTCGCCGTTAGCATTGGTCTTGAAAATCTGATCGTAGCCGTTCTCTCCTGTAACTCGGAACGAAAAGCCCTCGATTTTCCCATCTGAAGAAGTCTTGACAATCTTCAAACTTCCAACCACAGGCTTGTTAGCAAAGCCAACACCCTCCAGATTTTCAACCTTTACCACTTCGCCGTCAACTTTGATTTCAAAATAGAAATATTCATCAACCTTAACGAAGTTATCCGGGCTGATTTTTTCATAGAGGAAGTAACCGCCGTATTTCAGTTCGTCCATACGGTAAACACCAAGCTCGGTTTCGCTCATTTCTCCTACAAGGGTATCAATGTCGGCATTGTATTCTTTATTGCCGTCAACATCAAGATAGATTTCAAATACTGCCCCTGTCAACTTTGTGTCAGGATAGTCGGCATCTACCTTTGTTACCTGAACACTACCACGAACAAATCGGTTTTCAAGTTCGTACTCAATAACCGCACCGTCCTCGGTAATTTCAACCAAATACACGGTTTCATTCAGCACATATTCCTCGGATGCAGTTTTAATTTCACGAACAACCCAAGAGCCAAAAGCGATTTTTTCAAAGATAAATACTCCGTCCTCACCGCTAACGGCTGTCATAAGTGCATTTTTTTCCGTAAACTCTGTTTCGTCTTTTGCAAACAAACCAAATACGGCGCCGAAAATAGGCTTACCGTCCTCGTCAAGTTTAAGTCCCTGTACGCTACCGTAAATCAGTTTGTTATCAATGGCGGTATCGTTGTTTACTTTAATATCCACCAGCGTTACCGTCTGCTCGGCATAATCAAACTGAATCAGGTGTTTGTCAGAAGATACGATATAATGCTCGTCCGTTGTCAATTCCTGAACATACAGCTTTGCATCTACGGGAATATCGCTGTTAAAGGTGATTTTTCCGTTTTCGTCACAGTAAACCACTTCAAGCAAGCCGTCAACAGGAACAAACGTGCCGTCAGCCGCCGTTAGCTTCTCGGCAGCATACAAACCGAAAGACACCTTTTTAATCTCACCATTGTTGCCGATACCAAAAATATCGTTCTGCTCCATAATCTTGCTTAATGTGATACTTGCTTTCTGTCTTTCGTTATACATAGCAACGGAAGTAGAAGTCAGTTCGATTTCCTGTCCGGCATAGGTCAGTTCCGCATAAAGAATATCCTTGTTCAAAACCATACCGTAGCTTGCTTTGGTTTCTACAATACGATACTTGCCCAGATACAAGGCTTTGCTTGTGGCATTACCGCCGGATGTGATGATATGATCTACAACCTCGTCTTTACTGTAACGGAGCGTCCCGTCAGGTGTGATAATATCTTCATCAGCGATAACATCAAACTCTGTTCCGACAAGACCGCCCTCTGCATAAACAGGGGTATATTTATCGTCCTTAACGGTTACAGAAGAAAAGATTTCACCGCTTTTATAGATGTTGATTACACCTTTTTGCGGTGCATTTTTCTTTTCTGTTTTTACAACTGTGATACCCTCGGCAATCTCGGAATTGTCTGCGGATACATCAAAATATACGGGTGTACTGTCAAGCACATATCCATACGGGGCAATCAATTCAACAATACTGTACTGCAAACCGTATTCCAGCACTTCGGGGGTAATCAGATAACCCTCGGCATTGGTCTTGAACTGCGTATGCTTTACAACTTCGGGATAGGTTGTAGTCATTTCCACAAGTTTGCCGTCAGGAGCGTAAATCTCAAATGTTGCCCCTGCGTAAGGGATAATCTTTCCTGTTTCGGAATCAACCTTAACGATTTTAAGATAAGCTGCAAAGTTGGCGTTGTTAATAAGATACTTATAACACTTGCCGTTTTCATTGATTTGCACCTCAAAGTCGGGCATTAACTCTCTGCCGTCCCAACCCTTTGTTTGATGGACGATATAAGTTCCATAGGGCAAGTCAATGCTTTCGGCAAAACCGTCTTTGTCGCATACCAAAATATCTCTTTCTGTGGCTTTGGCATTAGCATAACTTCCGGCAGATTTAAGATAGATTTCAAATGTTGCTCCATCTTCGGGTGTTTCAATTTGGGTACTGCCGTCATCCGTATGCTTAATAATTGCAATATTGCCTTTAATAATATCCTCATAAACATCAGGATAAATGGTATTTAGTTCAATGGAATAAAACTCGGCGCTTGCTTGCATATAGTAAACCGTAGGATCAAGCAAATAGCCTTGTGACGGGGTGATTTCTCGGATAGTCCAATCATCACCGCACGGATAGTATTTCGTAATGAAATATCCGTTTTTATCTGTTGTATAGGTGTCAATAAGCTCCGTTCCCTTGTAAACACCGTAAACTGCTCCGGCAAGGGTAGCGTCGCCCTGCGGCGTTCCCGTTTCGCTGTCGCTCTTGGTAACGGTGACATTCCATTTTTTCAAAATGTTTGTAAAGCTCTTGCTTGTTACCTTGTTCCATTCAATCGCCGCCGTCTGATTTTCAGGAACGACATAGCGGATGGCGGTCTCGACTTCCTCCAGCGTGTAGCCTGTGCCGATCAGAACATCACGGAAATGCGCCTTACCTGTGCTGTCGGTAACGGCGTATTCGTCCACCGCAAGCCCCGAAAGCGAAGTGCCGAACAAATGAAATTTTACGCCCTCATTTAGTCCGTCCTCCGAGGTTTTGGTGACGGTGAGATCGCCGCGCTTCAGAACATTGCTGAAATTCACGGTAGCGACCTGACCGCTGACAACGGTAACGCGGCGAACCTCCTGCGGCTCGTATTTGTCATACGCCTGCTCGATCACGGTGTAAACGCCGGGAGTGAGATTATCAATCTGAATAACACCGCCTTCGCCTGTCTGAACGGTTTTATTCACGCCGTTTCCTGTAATGGTAAAAGAAATGCCCTCAACCTTGCCGTCCTCGCTGGTTTTCACGATCTTTGCCGAGCCGTAAGAGACCTTAATATTCAAATAGCCTTTCACGGGATCGTTGACTGACTGCGCATAGGTGACAATATCTTGCAGTTTTCCATTCGGGCCGTAAACGCCGTCCGTCCAAGTGATAACGCCGCGCCTCTGTGAATTTTTCTTTTCGGCTGTAATTCTGACGGTATCGCTCGGTGCGGTATCGGCTGTGATTACCAACTTTTTTCCATTTACAGAGAAACGGATTCCCGAAACGCTTGCCGAAAAAGTGTAATTGGAAAGGACATTGTTTGTGTCGGTGAGTGTGGCGGTGTACTTTTCGCCGTCCCACTCAAGCTCAATGTTTTTTGCCTTGCCTGCGGATTTTGCAAAGAAGCTCGGCACTT
>USHL01000086.1 GCA_900554525.1 uncultured Oscillospiraceae bacterium
CCGTCCGAAGCATTGTAAAATACCGCACTTTCGGTTTTGACGGGGCTGTAAAAAGCGGATACACACTGATGAACCAAAAATACCGCTGCCAGCAGCAGCAAAAAACCTTTAAGAACCGTTGTGCCCTTCATTAGTATCCTCACTTTCTAAAAATTCATCTATAAGCCGCTTTGCCGAACCCCAAATATCTTCATTCTCATCCGTATACAGCCAGTGAATACGCTTGTCCCTGCAAAACCATGTAAGCTGCCGCTTAGCATAATTTCTTGTCCGCCGCTTAAAGCTTTCAGCAGCCTCTTCAAGTGTGCAGACCCCCTCGAAATAGGAGAAAAATTCCTTATGACCTATCGCCTGAAAGGCTCCTCCGCCGTTCGCCGAGCGTCTGTACGCAGTCTCGGCCTCCTCTAATAACCCGTTGGCAAGCATAGCGTCCGCACGGCGGTTTATACGCTCGTAAAGCTTTTCGCGGTCACGGCAGGTTATGCCGATAAGCAGCGGATTTACAAGCTTTTCACCCTCATGCGAAAGACGGTTCTGCTCGCTTATCGTTTTACCTGTCAGCTCGTAAACCTCAAATGCGCGGATTATACGTCTTCGGTTATTGGGATGAAGCCTTGCTGCCGTCTCGGAATCTATACTTTTTAATTCGCAGAGCATACGCTCTGCGCCGAGGCGGTCGAAACGTTCTTCAAGGCTTGCCCTAAGCGACATATCGGTCTTTTCCTCGGGATAACAGGTATTGTCGGCAAGGGAGCTTATATACAGCCCGGTTCCGCCGACTGCTATCGGAAGCTTTCCGCGCCGGCTTATATCCTTAATGCACTCCCGTGCCAAGCCCACATATTCAGCGACCGAAAACGAATTTTCCGGCGGCAGAAATTCAAGCAAATGATGAGGTATTCCCCGCATCTCATCGGCATCGGGAGCCGCAGATGCAATATGAATGCCTTTATATATCTGCATTGAATCGGCAGAAATGACCTCACCGCCGAAGCTTTGCGCCGTATGGATTCCCAGCTCCGTTTTGCCCGAAGCGGTCGGACCTACTATAAAAACCGTTTTAATACTCTTCATTGTACCCTGCCGAACTGTTTTTCAAGCTCATATTTTTTGATTTCAAAAGCGACCGGTCTGCCATGCGGGCAGTACATGATATCCTTTGAGGAAAGCACCGTTTCCGCAAGCCGCCGCATTTCCTCCTTGCTTGTACGGCTTCCCGCCTTGATTGCCGCCTTGCAGGCCACGGTATGGTAAATGTCATCAAGCCTTTCGACCTCAGCGGTATGATTTTTCAGAAGATTCCCCGCAAGCTCGCTTATCAGAAGCGGTATATCCTCTTTTGTAAGAGTTGCAGGGACAGTGCGTACAAGTACTGAGGAATTTCCGAAATCCTCTATTTCAAAGCCGCTCGAAAGCAGCAGCTCTTTCCCCGAAATCACCGCGTCATATTCCTCTTTCGGCAGCATCACGGTGACCGGAGCCAACAGCGCCTGCACCTCTACCGACTGATTATTTTTAAGACGGTTGAAAAGCATTCGCTCATGTGCGGCGTGCTTGTCTATCATAAAAATACTGCTGCCGCTCTGAACAATGATATAGGTTTCAAATGCTTCCCCGATAAATATTACCTCCGGCCTTTCGCTTTCGGTTATTTCGCTTGCGGAGTTTTCAACAGGTACCGCAATCTTATCGGCGTATTCTTTATCAGGCTTCAGCGGCGCCTGATATTTCTTTTTGCCGCCGTCTTCCCCGACCACCGAAAAATTATTCATAAACTCAGGCCCGGCACTGTTGCGCAGTATCTGCGGAGATTTTGAAAAACGGGCGGTGCCGGAAGGCCTGTACGGCTCTGCAGGCTTTTCGGCATATACCCTTTCGGCTATGGTTTCGGTTTTTATGGCCTGCTGGGCAAACTGCTCGGTTTTAAGCCGCTCGTAAGGATTGAATACACTGCTGTTAAGCTTTATTTCCGGCCTTGTGTCTCCGCTGCTCAGCGCGTTTTTCACCGCGTAATATACCGCATCGAATATACGGCGCTCATCGGAAAACCGCACTTCGGTCTTGGCAGGATGCACATTAACATCAACCGAATTATACGGTATTATCAAATACAGCACAAAACCCGGAAATTTACCGACCATCATACTGTTCTTATAAGCCTGCTCAGCGGCGGCGGTTACCGTCCCTGAACGCACCAGCCTGCCGTTTAAAAAGACAAACTGCCCGCCTCTTGTCGAACGGCAGGCCACAGGCTTGCAGGTAAGCCCCGTTACCGTTATCTGCTCAAGCGAATTATTGACAGGAATCATCGAACCGGCAAATTCTCTGCCCAGTACGCTGTAAACCGCACTTTCAATCTTTCCGTCGCCCGAAGTGGCAAGGGTTTGCTTTCCGTCCCTTATAAGCTTAAAGGATACCTCCGGATGGGAAAGCGCTATTCGGTCGATTACCGCGGCGGCGGCATTAGCCTCGGAAACATCCTTCTTCAAAAACTTCATGCGGGCCGGCGTGTTGTAAAAGATATCGCGGATAATGATAGTAGTGCCGTCGGGACATCCCGCTTCCTCCTGAAGCTGCTCGACTCCGCCCTCTATTCGGTAATGCGTGCCGAACTGAGAAGAGGCTGTTTTAGTAAAAAGCTCCACTCTCGCAACCGAAGACACCGCCGCGAGAGCTTCTCCGCGGAAACCAAGCGTCGATATAGAATCAAGGTCTGCACCGCTTTTTATCTTGCTGGTAGCGTGTCGCATAAAAGCCAGCGGGACATCCTCCCCGGAGATGCCGCAGCCGTTATCGGTAACCCTGATATATTTTATACCGCCGTGCTGGATTTCCACCGTAACCGCATCTGCACCGGCGTCTATGGAATTTTCCACCAGTTCCTTTATGACAGATGCCGGACGCTCCACGACTTCACCCGCCGCGATAAGCTCGGAGACCTGCTTTGGCAAAACATTGATTTTCGGCATTTACGACACCTCGCTTTAAAAATTTCAGACCGATTTTGCTTTGTTTACAAAATCAAACAGTATTTGCATCGCCTCTATCGGCGTAAGTGTATTGACGTCGAGCAGCTGCAGCTCATGCAATATATCCTGAGCGCCCTGCATTTCGAGCGGAAGCTGCATTTCCGGCGAAGCGGCGGTTTTATAAGTAACTATGCCCTCGGCTTCGGTTTGCTTAAGTATCTGCTTTGCTCTTTCGATAACCGAAGAGGGTATTCCGCTTAATTTTGCCACCTCTATGCCATAGCTGTCATCAGCACCGCCGCGAACGATACGCCGCAGGAAGGTGATGTCATCACCGCGCTTTTTGACAGCGATATTATAATTTTTAACTCCTGAAAGTTCATTTTCCATTTCGGTAAGCTCGTGATAATGAGTCGCAAAAAGCGCCTTTGCGCCGAGCTTACGCTTATCCGCCACATACTCGAGCACCGCCCTGGCTATTGACATACCGTCAAACGTAGAGGTTCCGCGGCCTATTTCATCAAGTATAAGCAGGCTGTGCTTAGTAGCGCTTTTGAGTATCTCCGCTACTTCGCTCATTTCCACCATAAAAGTAGACTGCCCCGCGGCCAGGTCGTCCGACGCTCCGACACGTGTATAAACAGCGTCAACTACGCCAATCTCCGCCATATCGGCCGGGACAAAGCTGCCGGTCTGCGCCATCAAAACAATCAGCGCTGCCTGCCGCATATAGGTGGATTTACCGGCCATATTCGGACCCGTTATAATTGCGCAGCGGTCTGTGTCCATATTTAAAAAAGTATCGTTGGAAACGAACGGGGTATTGATTACCTGCTCAACCACAGGATGCCGCCCTGCTTTTATCATAACATTGCCGCTGTTGTTGACAAGCGGACGGCAGTAACGGTTGGCAACCGCCGTTTCCGCAAAGGAGCATAGGACATCAAGGCGCGCTATAGCCGACGCTGTCTTCTGAAAGCGTTTAAGCTCGCCGGCCGTCCTTTTCCTGATGCCGTCAAAAATTTCATATTCAAGCTGAAAAATCCGGTCCTTAGCGGTCAGCACCTGCTTTTCTATTTCTTTCAGCTCTTCTGTTATAAACCTTTCGCAGTTGGTAAGCGTCTGCTTCCGTATGTAATCATCGGGCACCTTATCAAGGAAAGAATTCGTGACCTCAATATAATACCCAAAAACCTTATTGTACCTTACACGCAGATTTTTTATTCCGGTACGTTCCTTTTCGCGCGCCTCAATTTCCGAAAGGAACCCCGTGCTGTTCTGCATAACGCTGCGGAGAGTATCGACCTCATCGTTATAACCGCTGCGGATTATCCCGCCCTCACGGACACTCACCGGAGGCTCATCTGTTATCGCCGCGTCAATAAGCCCTGTAATATCCTCAAGCGGATCTATATCGGAGCAGATCTCTTTAAGCATTTTACAGCCGGCATTTTCAAGAACCGCCTTTATCCCGGGAAATTTCCGCGCAGTGACCGATACGGCAATCAAATCGCGCGCAGATGCGGTGCCGTATACGACCTTGGTCATAAGCCGTTCGATATCCTTTATTCCGGAAAGCCATTCCGCCGTCTCTCCGCGCAGTACTGTGCCTGAGCAAAGCTCTTCAACTGCGTTCTGCCGCATATTTATCTGAGCAATATTCACAAGAGGCTTTTCAAGCCAGCTGCGCATAAGTCTCTTGCCCATAGCCGTCTTGGTTTTATCCAGAACCCACAGCAGCGAGCCTTTTTTGGACTTGGTGCGCATAGTCTCGGTCAGTTCCAGATTGCGCACTGCTGTCATATCCAGACGCATGAACTGGCTGTCGGTATAAAAGTCTATCTTATTTACTGAGATATTGCCGTTTTTCCCGGTCTCATATAAATACTCTATTACCGCACCGAACGCCGCGCAGGCCGGCGACCCCGTCTCAATTCCGAATTCCTCGGTGCTTTTTACACCGAAATGATTCAATAGAAGCGGAACAGTAAGTTTTTCATCAAAACCGGAAGCCGGGCGTACCGTAACCGTACCGCCGAATGAGGTCTGCAAGAAATCCCAGACTGCCGGAGCTTTAAGCTTTATATCCTCAGATACCAAGATCTCCTTAGGCCCGAATCGCGAAAGCTCGTCCAATATATGAGACTGAAAGCCTTCCACCGGCACCGCCGTGACATGGCACTCGCCTGTTGATGCATCGGTAAAGCAAAGTCCGGACGAAGTATCACCTATACTGAGCGATGCTAGATAATTATTCCTGCCCTCATCGAGCATAGCGTCTTCTATCACCGTACCGGGAGTTATGATCCTTATAATATCTCTTTTTACAAGTCCTTTTGCAGCAGCCGGATCTTCCGTCTGTTCACAGATAGCAACCTTATAGCCCTTTTCCACAAGCCGGGCAATATAAGCCTCACAGCTGTGATACGGCACTCCGCACATAGGAGCACGCTCCTCCTGGCCGCAGTCCTTGCCGGTAAGCACAAGATCAAGCTCTTCCGAAGCGGTCTTTGCGTCGTCGTAAAACATTTCGTAAAAATCGCCGACTCTGAAAAAAAGAATACTGTCCTTATGAAGAGATTTGATATCAAGATACTGTTTCATCATCGGAGACAGCTCTGCCATTTTTCAACTTCCTCCCGGTAGAATCTAAAAATCAATGGCATCCGCCGCAGGAGTCACAGCTTCCCGTGCATCCGCTTGAAGTATCGCAGGTCTCAGGATCCTCGCCGTCTATACTTTTGGAAATAATAACATTGATTTCGTTTACAAGAACATCAAGCTCCGCCTTCGCGGTATTATACTCAACCATAGAAGGAGCCGACATCACCTCGCTGTATATCGAACGGAGCTTTTCGTTAAGCTCCTTTACCTTTTCATCGTTTTTATTGTCGGAGCCTATTTCTCTGTCAAGCTCCATACGTGTTATATTGAATCTGCCGATAGCGTCCTGAAGCTTTTTATCGTTATCGTTGGCAAGTCTCGCCTTTGCGTAGCGGATAAACCGTTCGTCCTGCTGTATAGCCTTTCCCAATTCTCTTGCATTAGTTATTGCATCCATTTTTATATCCTCCGTAAAATCAAATTATCCTGCCTTTAAGCGTTCCGTCACAGGAAACCACCCTGACATTCACAAAGCTGCCGAGCAACTCCCGGCCACCCTCAAATTCAATCGCCGCAGTGCCGGAATTATGACCAGACATCAGACCCTCGTCAGAGCCGAAATCGTCGCACAGCACCTTATAGGTTTTGCCCATATGCTCCTTTATATTCTCGGCTGCTATTTCCTCCTGCACATGAAGCAGCTCAGTGAACCATTTGCCCTTTTCTTCACGGCTGACAGGATCATTCAT